>CAYJJY010000022.1:0-18409 GCA_964370615.1 uncultured Muribaculaceae bacterium | reverse complement strand
GTGGATGGAAACATTCAGGAATTGGTAATGAAGGTGTTATGACTACTTTAGATGAGATGAGTAAAACTAAAACTGTTATTTTAAAAAATATAATTGACTAGATTTTCTAGTCTTTTTTTTAAAAAAAAAACATCTTTTTTAAGATGTTATTTTTTTTGACATTTTATAGCTGTTTCTAATTTATGGTGTAGTACTTGTTCTAGTAAGGTGATATCAGTTATTGTTTTATTGATACATTCATTGATTTTTAATAATTCTGGAATGTCTTTAGCTATTTTGATGCCTTTTTGAAGTTTTTCGCCTTCACTATTTAAAATATGAGCTAATCCTTTTTCCATACAAGCAATTGAACAGATAACGTCATTGCAACATTCTTTGTGGCAGTAATTTAAACATTCATAATCAATACGACATTCATCGTCACATGATTTTATTTCACAATAACACTTTTGACAAACATCTGTTGTATAAATGTAATTGTAATTATTGTTTTTGGTTATCAATAAACTTAATATATTATTAGCATTAAAGATTGAATTTATAATTATGTTGTCTTCAATGTAATATGTTTTTATAATATTACCTAATTCAGATATTTCGCTAATGTAAGCAGTATTATTTTTAGTGTAAGCGATAAATAGATGGTTACAAAAATACCCAGTTGAAGTTATGTTTAAATTATATCTTATTGGTTGTTTGTAACAGCAACCATTTAAGTTTTTATAAGTAATATAATTACTGTCCGTTATATTTTTAATTGTTTCTTTTGATAATTCGTCCTTGATAAAATCACCTTGTAGAGTAATTGAAAAAACTTTTTGTTTTTGACTTATGATAATCTTACAATTATCGCAGTCATAAGCTATACTTAATATTTCATTGTAATAGTTATATGGTAATTTTAAGTTTATTTTATTTATTTCTTTATAGATGTTATTAAGAATATAGATACTTTTATAATCTTTTTTTATGACGGCATAAAATTGATTATATTGTTTAGCCTCAGTAATAACACTATATTTATTGCATGTTTCTATTTTATTTATCGGATTTAATAGGTAGTTATATATTTTTATTTGTTTACAATCTGGGTTTGTTAAAATATAGTTATTACATTTAAAACTAGCGCTTGTGTAAAGATAATTACAATTTAGTAAAGGATTTTTTTTTATTATTTTCATTTGATCACCACTATTTTATGATATGAGTTTAGTTTTAAATGTGTTATTAAAAAAATGGTTTTTTATTATAGTCTTTTTTTAAATACTTACATAGAATAGGGGGAAAGGAGAAATGAAATATGTCAATGCCTGTTATTGAACCTAGTAAAACTACTAGATGTCAAGCTATTACAGATGTAATTGAATCAGTTGCTTTACAACAAACTGGTTTATCTCATATCATAAATGCTGAAGGTGAGAAGATTCAAATGGCTTTAAAACTAGCAGAGAAAGATAGTAGTATTTTACTTAGTGTTAATAATTCTGTTAATTCTATGCTTAACTCTATTACTAGATTAGAAGTTATTTTACAAGGGAAATTAGAATTATTTAAAGATTGTTTGTGTTATTGTGATACTAAAGAAGAACATTCTATAGATTTAATGCTTGAGGTTAATGAAAATGGTGGTTCTATTAAAGAAACGGAATTAGCCGATACTTATTTATATTCACCAGGAACAACGAGAGGTTCTATTACTATCTTAACTGAACCTACTTCAAAAATTGAAGCTGTTGGAGAATTACCAACTGGATGGTCGTTAATTAATAATGTTTTAACGACACCTTTAGATCCTAATTGGAAATTACAACAAGTTTCTAAATTGAGAATTGTGGACGAAACTAGTAGTAATTCTTTTATAATTAATATTGTAAATGATGTAGTTTAAGTCCTCATAAAATTAAAAGTGAAAATATAATGTAAAAGGAGGTGAGATTATGTATGGAAGAGATAAGTATAAGTTAAATTTTAGTAATCAATTTGATTTAGAAAATCTAGAAGAGTTTTATCAAACGATTGAATTAGATGAAGCAGAAACGGAGTTTTCTGGTCAAATAAGTGGTCGTGTTATTACTGATTTAAATGTTCCAGTTGAAAATGCAACTGTTAAAATATTTGATATGGATTTTAATCCGATTAAACATACTATGACTAATGATGAAGGTGAGTTTTCAATTCAAAACATTAGTGCTGGTGAATACTTAATTTATGCTGTTAAAGATGGATTTAATTTATCTATTAAACAAAATGTAACTGTTAGAGATGCTTTACAAAATATTGGTGATTTAACTATTACTGAAGATGATACATATTCAAATGCTAATATATTTGGGATTACGTTCGATTCAGAAGAAGGATTACCTTTAGGAGGGGTTCGTATTTCTTTAAGAACTACAAGTCCTACTGGTGCTGTTTTAACTGAAACAATGAGTGCTACTGATGGTGAATATTTATTTATGGATATTCCTGCTGGAACTTATTATATAACTGCTTCATCTGAGGATTACACTTTAGGTACTCCTATTGAAGTAAGAATTACAGCTGGTGTTCATTATCAACAAAATGTTTATTTAAATAAATTAAATACTGAAAAAGAAGGTACTATCAATGGGGTTATTGTTGATAGATTAACTAAAAAACCTATTTCTAATGCTTTTGTGGGATTATATGAAATTCATGCTGATGATGGTCATGAAGTGTTGATTAACACATGTCGTACTGATGCTGATGGTAGATATTTCTTTGGTAAGGTTACTGAAGGTAAATATGTAGTTAAAGCTAAGGCTAAACAAGTTTAAGAGTTATTGAATTTCAATAATTCTTTTTATTTACATTTAATTTATTTTATTGTATGATATATTTAGGGTGAGGTTATGTTTTGTAGTGAATGTGGACATAAAATTAAGAGTAAAGATAAATTTTGTGATGAGTGTGGTTCGATTGTTAAAAATAATTTAATTGTTGAGCAAAAAACAATTAAAATTAATACTAAAAAAAATAATTATATAGGAATGATTATTTTTGTTTTAATTTTATTTTTATTATTTTTATATCTTATGATCAATAATATAACAAAACCTTCTTATATAGTAAAAGAATATATTGAAGCTTTAAATAATAAAAGTGTAGATGAAATTTATAATATTCTTGATATAGAGGAAAGTGTATTTTTAGAAAAAGAAGATTTCAAACAAATATTTGATTGGAAAGTATTTGAAGATTATTCAATTGTTGGGACTGAAATAGTTGGCGATGAGGCTTTTGTTACAGTTGAGTATTTTGATGATGGAAATAAGATAAGTACTGTTTATAAACTTTGTTTGGATGGTAATAGATTTTGGTTTTTTTCTGATTGGAATTTAGATTTTGATTTGGATGTTATAATTAAAGATTTTAATTTAACGGTTCCTGTGGGAACTGTTGTTTATATGAATGGTAATCTACTTGATCCTAGTAGTAGTCATATTTTTGATATTTATGAAATTGATTTCATTTTAAAAAATGAATATCAACTTGAGTTAACTTATTTGTCTAATGTTGATGTTTTTGAAACTATATATCCAACAAGTTATAAAAACAGTTATGCATTTAATGAAATAGGTGTGAATGATTTAAGTGATTATTATAAGAATAATATTATTTTATCGTTTGAAGATGTTTTAAACAAGTTGTATGATAGTGTTGTTTCTAATGTTTCATTTGGTGATATTGAAAACTTTTTCTCACTTCGTGAGGATTTAACTATTGAACTTGAGTATAATAAACTTAAAAATAATGTTTATAATAATTTAGAGGCGATTAATTTTAGTAATATGAATCTTTATAGTGTCGATTTCACTGATGATGGATTGGTAGAAATTTCTTTGAAGGCTGATTATAGTTATATTATTGATGGTGAAATATATTACAAAGAATCGGAAACACAGAGTTTAATATTTGAGTTTAAAGATGAAAAATATTTGTTGGCAGAGATAAGTGATGTTGCAACATATTTTAAGAAGTAGGAGGTATTTATGGCAAAGTTTTGTACGGAATGTGGTAAAAAGTTAGAAAAAGGGGTTTGTGATTGCAAAAAATCAAATACTAAGGAAAAAAAAGTTGAAGTGATTCAATCTAATAATGAATTACTTGATAAAGTAGTTGAGGTTATTAAAGGAATTGTTATTAGTCCGATTACAATTATTAAAACTTATACTAAATCAATCAATTTAAATTTAGGTTTAGTTTTAATTTTGTTATCAGCAATTACTTTTAGTAGTTTTGCAACTATTAATGTTGACACATTTTTTTCTATTTTAGGTTTGGGAATATTTCAGTATTCCGGTGTAAGTGAACTTGAAATGTTTGTAACTATGTTAATTGGTGGTTTGATTTTTAATTTTGTTTTGGCAGGTATAGCTTATTTTGTATTGAGTATTATTTATAATATTCAAACAAATGTCAAAAAAATAATTACTTTTATTGGTATTATTTCTATGATTATGAGTTTAACTTATATTGCTGCTATTATTGGTTTTGGAATGTCTTTTGAAATTGGATTTTTAATTTTAATGGCGGGAATACTATTTTATATTGTAAACTTTTATCATGGTCTTAAAATTATTGAAACAATTGATGATGAGAAATGTGGAGTTTTATTTATAATGATTTATACGTTTCAAATTATTGCTATGTATGTTTTGATGATTTTGTTTAATTAAGTCTTTTAAAGACTTTTTTTATTGAATTTGACAGGTATATTAAATAGGAGTATACTTAGGTTATTACTGAAGGGAGGATGTAAGTATGAAAATTACATCAGTTACTGTTAGAAAAGAAACTAACGAAGAATCAAGAATGAGAGGAAGAGCTTCGATTTTAATTGACGACTGTTTTGCAGTACATGATATTAGAATTATTGAAGGTAATGAAGGTTTATTTATTGCGATGCCAAGTCGTAAAAAATCAAATGGGGAATATAAAGATATAGTTCACCCAATTAATTCAGAAACTCGTAAATTATTTTCTGATACAATTTTAGAAGCCTATCAAAATGCTGAATAAGCATTTTTTTTGTGATATTTTTTTTGTTTGTTCATATATTTTTTTAGGAGGAAATAATATGGACAAGGTTGAAACGTTAGCAGCACTTAATCATAACATTACATTAAATGAAAGAAAAAACATTATGATATCAGGGGTTAAAAAGATTGATAGTTTTGATAATCAGGAATTTTTGTTAGAAACTTCAATGGGTAATTTAGTTATTAAGGGTACTGATTTAGAAATAATTAAATTAGATACTTATCAAGGTAGTGTTTCAATAAAGGGATTAATAACTAGTTTAGTTTATCAAGATAGTGTTAAGCCGGAAGAAGGGTTATTCAGTAAGTTATTTAAATGATGGTTTTAAATATTCAAATAATTACGTTTGTTTATTCTTATTTTTTTGGTTTTGTTTGTTACTTTTTGATTGATATTCTTAGTAAAAGAAACAAAGTTATTTTAATATTTTTAAATTTGGTTATATTATTAATGTTAGCTTTTATTTATTTTTTAGGATTACTTTATTTAAATAATGGGATTCTACACCCTTATTATGTGATTGCTTTGTTATTTGGTTTTTTAAGTTGTTATTTGGTTAAACTAATTGTAAAAAAAATTAAGAGATGATATAATGTAGTCATAATGGAGATGGTATTATGACGAAGGTTGGTAAAAGGCCTAAACGACGTTTGCTTATATTAGGAACAATATCGATTATTACAATATTTTCTTTTTTTTATACTTTTGGTAGTTATGTTTATGACTATACTAATTTAGTTAATGAGGGTGAAGAACTAAATGATTATCTGAGTTCTTTGTATAGTGATAGAGAAACTTTGAAAACTGATATTGTTAAATTACAAGATCCTGAGTATATTGTTAGATATGCTAAGGAGAAGTTTTATTATACTGAAGAGGGCGAATATGTATTAAAGTTAGATAATAATACGATTAATGAGGAACCTGTTGAAATAAAAGGAATGTCTTTTTTAGAATTGTCTTTGGGTATTGTTTTATTTCTATTGGGGATTTTGATTATAAAAAAAGGTTTAAAAAAGACTGCTAAATAGCAGTTTTTTTAATAAAAAAACTTTAAGTTAAATCTTAAAGTCGTTTGTTATATCATCATTCATATTTTTACCGTCATAATATAATTTACTTTTATAACCAAATAATAAAGCAATTAGGTTTGATGGTATTTTAGCTACCTTTTTATTGTAGTATGTGATGTTATCATTATAATATTTTCTTAGTGCTTGAATTTCTTGTTCTGATTCGTTTAAAGAAAATTGAATTTTTAAAATTGCCTCAGAAGTTTTTAATTCATTATGAGTTTCAATGGTGTTATAAAAGTCATTGATAGCATCATAAAGTTTTCTATCTAATTCAAAGTTAGATATTTTTTTACTTCTTAATTTTTCAATTAAATCTAATGATTCGTCAATTTCAACCGTTGTTTTTATAATACCAACTGCTTTGTTAATTAAATCAAATCTTTTTCTTAGTGTTGTGTCGATGTTTGCTTCAGATTCATTTATTTTTATTAATAATGTTTGAAAATTGTTATATATGTTTGCAAATAATATTAGTATTAAGCTTCCTAAAATTAATGTTATTAAGATAAAAATTATTGTTGTCATTATACTCACCATAAAAATTATATCAAAAAATTAGAAATATTTCAATTAATTTGGTAATTTCCCGCCAGGAAATTGTGGGCGGTAATTTATTTCTTCCATAAATTCGATGAAATCGACATAAATCATGTATAGTAAATACCATTTTCCGTTTATCGGGTCACTTAAAATGATGTGATCTCTTCCTGATTCTTCTATTATTCCTTCAAATAATTTATCGCGCCATTCGTTAGCGTCGGGAAATGTTTGGTAAATTTTTACTTTTTTACCTCTATTTTGTCTTAATATGTTTTCGATATATGATTGTTCGATATAGGGTATTTCTGGTTGATAAGAAACACCTTGATTTGTTGGTGGAGTTGTAAACATATTTGGATTAAATTGTGTGTTCATAAAATCATCCTTTCATTTAATTTATATTTATTTTAAAATTAAATATGATTTTTTTTTAATTTGTGTTATAATGTTTTTCGGGAGTGATTTTAGTGAAAATAAGTGTTGGTGTTTCAAATAAACACATTCATTTAAAAAGAGAAGATTTTATAAAATTATTTGGTGAAATTGAAATGTCTAAAAAAGTAGACTTATCGCAACCTGGTAATTTTGCTTCAAATCATGTTTTAACTGTTAAAACTGAAAAAAGTGAATTAAAAAATGTTAGGGTTTTAGGTGATTTTAGAAATTATACGCAAATTGAAATTTCTAAAACTGATGCTGTTATATTAGGTATCAATCCACCGATAAGACAATCAGGTGATTTAGAGGGTAGTGCTTTAGTGACTTTAGTTGGTCCTATGGGTGAGATTACTACTAATGGTTGTATTATTCCTGGACGTCATATTCATATTACACAAGAGATGAAAGATGAACTTAATTTAGGTGATGTTGTTAGTTTACAAGTTGGTGGTGAAAAGGGTGGTATTTTAGCTAATGTTCAGTTAAAAGTAGCGCCTGATGCATTTTTTGAGGTTCATTTAGATACTGATGAAGCTAATGGTTTTTTAATTAAAAATGGTGATGAAGTAGAAATAATTTAAAGTACAATAGTACTTTTTTTATTTGTTTAAATGTGTTATACTTTTATATAGGTGATAAAATGAAAAAAGTAATTATGGATGGAAATGAAGTGTGTGCGAATACTTCTTATATTTTTACAGAAACTGCTGGTATTTATCCAATAACGCCTTCTAGCCCAATGGCTGAATTGACTGATAAGTTTAGTCAGGATGGTAAGTTAAATGTTTTTGGTAACCGAGTTAATGTTGTGGAGATGCAAAGTGAAGGTGGAGCAGCAGGTCTTGTTCATGGAATGCTTAAAAATGGTAGTTTAACTTCTACTTATACTGCCTCACAAGGATTGTTATTAATGCTTCCAAATATGTATAAAATGGCTGGGGAAATGTTACCTTGTGTTATGCATGTGGCAGCTAGAAGTTTGTCAACTCATGCGTTATCAATTTTTGGTGATCATCAGGATATTTATGCAGCTCGTATGACAGGTTTTAACTTTTTAGCTTCTTCCTCAGTTCAAGATGTTGCCTATATGACAGCGATTGCTCATTTGAGTGCGATTGGTAGTAATTTACCTTTTTTAAATTTTTTTGATGGATTTAGAACTAGTCATGAGTTAAATAGTGTTAATTTATTAGAGATGGATGATGTTAAGCATTTAATTAATTATGATCGTTTGGATGATTATAAAAAAAGATGTTTAAGTATTAAAAATCCAACTACTTGTGGTACTGCTCAAAATGATGATGTATATTTTCAAGCGACTGAGGTTCGTAATGGTGAATATGATAAGGTAGCAGATTGTGTTAATGGGTATATGGAAAAAATTAATAAAATTACTGGTAGTAACATTAAGCCTTTTAATTATTATGGTAGTAGTGAAGCTAAAAATATTATTGTTGCTATGGGTTCTGTTTGTGAAACTATCAAAGAGGTTGTTTCAAAACGTGGTGATGTTGGTTTAGTTGAAGTTCATTTGTATCGTCCTTTTAGTGTTGATTATTTAAAGAATGTATTACCTAAGAGTGTTATTAATGTCGCTGTTTTAGATCGTACTAAAGAATTTGGTGCTAGAGAACCTTTATATTTAGATGTTGTTAATGCTTTAAAGGGAATGGATATAAATATAGTAGGGGGTAGATATGGTTTATCGTCTAAAGATACTAATCCAGCTTTAATTAATGCTGTTTATGAAATGCTTTTAAATCCTAAGGATAATTTTACTATAGGTATAAATGATGATGTTACTAATTTAAGTTTAGTTCCAAAACCGATTGTTATTGATAAAAATTATGAAATGGTTGTTTATGGTTATGGTTCTGACGGGATGGTTAGTGCTTCTAAGTCTTTAATTAAGTTAATTGGTAATAATAGTGAAAAGTATGTTCAGGGTTATTTTCAATATGATTCTAAAAAATCTGGTGGGGTTACTAAGAGTCATTTAAGAGTTTCTGATGAGGTTATTAATTCTACTTATTATGTTTCTAATCCTTCATTAGTTGTTGTGACTAAAGATAGTTATTTAAATTCTTTTGATTGTTTAAGTGATATTAAAGAAAATGGTATTTTTATTTTAAATACTAATAAGAGTAAAGAAGAAGTTGTTGAGTTTTTAAGTGGGAAGGTTAAAAATTTAATTGTCGATAAAAAAATAAAATTTTATACTATTGATGCTTCTTTAATAGCTTTAGAAAATAATATCAAAAATAAGATTAGTATGATTATGGAAAGTGTTATTTTAAAATTGAGTAATATTATCGATTATGATTTGAGTTTAAGTAAGTTAAAAGATGATATTCAAAAACGTTTTTCGTTAAAAGGCAGTAAAGTTGTTGAGTCTAATATTAATGCCATTAATTATATTGATAAATATTTAAATGAAATTGTTATTACAGGTGATTTTGTTGAGGTAGTTTCTACTGATAGTGATGTTGTTGATTTAATGAACAAACGTTTAGGTGATAGTATTCCCGTATCTGGATTTTTAGATATGAAAGATGGTACTTTTATTGGTGGAAATACAAAGAATGAAAAACGTAAAATTAGTTCAGTGGTTCCTAAATGGATTCGTGAAAAGTGTATTAAATGTAATATGTGTTCATTTGTTTGTCCACATTCTGTTATTAGACCGTTTGTTTTATCAGATGAGGAATATGAAAAGGCACCTCTTTATATTAAAGAAAAATGTGTCGATAATTTTATAATTGGGATTTCAGTTTCTGATTGTACTGGTTGTGGGCTATGTGTTAAACATTGTTTACCTAAAGAAAAAGCTTTAGATTTTGAAGATATTAATGATGAGGAACAAAAAATATTTGATTATTTAGTTTCTAATGTAAGTTGTAAGGAAACTAATTTAAATAATATTAAAAATGTTGGTTTTAAGCAACCTAAGTTTGAATTTTGTGGAGCTTGTGCTGGTTGTGGAGAAACGCCTTACATTAAATTATTAACCCAACTATTTGATAATTTAGTTATAGCTAATGCTACTGGTTGTTCATCTATTTATGGTGGTTCAGCGCCATCAACTCCTTATTCAGTGCCTTGGGCATCATCTTTATTTGAAGATAATGCTGAGTTTGGTTATGGGATGTTAAAAGCTGATGAAAAGAAAAAATTAAATGTTATTAAAATATTAAATGATATTGATAAAGATGTTTGTTTAGATTATGTTAAAAACATTAATGACTATGAATATACTAAAGAAATTAGTGAAAAGTATAAGGAATTAAAATCTATAAAAGAGGATGTTATTGCTAAAAGTTTCTGGTGTATTGGTGGTGATGGTTGGGCTTATGATATTGGCTTTAGTGGTTTAGATCATATTATGTCCAATAGTGAAAATATGAAGGTATTGGTTTTAGATACACAAGTTTATTCTAATACTGGTGGTCAAGCTTCTAAAGCGACACCAATTGGAGCTACAGCTTTATTTGCAAGTGGTGGTAAAACTACTTATAAAAAAGATTTGGCTAAAATGATGATGGCTTATGATCATACTTATGTTGCTCATGTTTCACTTTCAAATCCAATGCATTTAATTAAAACTTTAAAAGAGGCTAATGAATACAATGGTCCAGCTTTGGTAATTGCTTATGCTCCTTGTATCTCTCATGGTATTGAGGGTGGTATGGTTAATAGTGTTAGTAATGCGAAAGAGGCTGTTGATGTTGGTTATTTCAATTTATTTAGAAGACATCCTATTAATGGTTTTAGTTTAGATAGTAAACCTAATTTTGATTTATATAATGAGTTTTTATTGAAGCAAAATCGTTATAAGGTTCTTAGTAAAGTAAATGAAAATAGTGTTAATATTTTAGAAGAAAATAAAAAACAAGCTATTAAGAGATATGATAGTTTAGTAAAAATGATATAAAAATAGAAATTAAAATTTCTGTTTTTTTATTTATCTATTTTTAATTGTATGATATACTTATAATAGGTGATGGTATGAAAAAAGGATTTACGTTAGTTGAGTTATTAGCAGTTATAATTATATTAGGAGTTATTATAGCGATTGTGGTTCCTGTAACTAATGGTATTATTAACAATTCTAAACGGTCTGCTTATGAAACACAGATTGACAAACTTATAGAAGAGGCTTCTAAGTTTTCGATTGGTGGAAATTTAGGGGTTGAAAATAATGTTTATAAAATTATAGAATTTCAGGATCTTATGTCAGCGGGATATATTGGTGAACTACCTCTAAATCCAATGACTGATGAGTTATTGAAGGGTTGTATTTTATATAGTTATAAGGACAGTATAAAACAATATGAATTTTTATATGATGAAAATTGTGATCCGACTGATTTGAATCAGAGTGATTCTGGTTTTGATATTGTTGTTAGTGGAAATATGGTTAATGGTTGGTATAATACTGATACTAATGTTTCGATTGATACAGATGGTAGTGATGTTAAATTTTGTTTAAGTAATGATGGTTGTAATCCTAATGTAAGTGATAGTAACTTTGAGATAACTACATCAGGAGTATATACTGTATGTGCGAGTGCTGTTATAAATGGTGAATATAATAGTAAATGTGAAGTAATTAAAGTTGATAAAAGTGATATTATTTTGGAAGTTAAACAAGAAAATATATTTTTAGAATATGGAACAGATATTGCGATTGTGGATTTTTTAAATGTTGTTTATGGTCCTAGTGGTGGAAATTTAGTTTGTGATTATGATAATGTTAGGCAATTAAGTGGTGGTAGTAACAATGTAAATTGTACGGCTACTTCTAATTCTGGTATAGTGAAAAATAAGGTTGTAAATATAGAAATTAAAGAACCTAATTTAATGATTAGTGGTGAAGACTTTCAAAGTAAGATAGGTAGTTATCGAAGTACAATAAAAGAAGTTAATTTTTCGGATAGTTTTTCTGGTAAATATGATACTGCAACGATTAAATGGGATTTTTCTAAAAATAATAATGAAGTTGTTTTAGGATATATTGAAGAAATTAATGGTAAACAAGTTTTAAATATTGAAGCTGATGGAGAAATTATAGCTCATGAAAAAACTGGTGGTTATTGTTTTGGTGGAACAAGAAAGTCTATTTTCTGTGAATTTAAATTAGTTGAATCAATTAGTTTTAATGATAATTTTAATACAAGTTATATAAAAGATATGTCATATATGTTTATGTACACAGAAAGTTTAAAAACTTTAGATGTTAGTAGTTTTAACACCAGTAGTGTCACAGATATGACAGCAACATTTTCAGCTATTACTAGTCTTGAAAATCTTGATTTGTCTAATTTCAACACTAGTAATGTGACAAATATGGCTGGAATGTTTGGTGGCTCTATAAGTTTAGAATCTCTAAATGTTAGTAGTTTTGATACTAGTAATACCTTATTGATGGTTGGGATGTTTTCTGAGCTTAATAATTTAAAAACTTTAGATGTTAGTAGTTTCGATACTAGTAAAGTAATTTTAATGGGGACTATGTTTGAAGGGTTAAGTAGCCTAGAAAGTTTGAATTTGAGTAATTTCAGCACGAGCAATGTTATAAGTATGGGTGGGATGTTTATGGCAGCATCTAAGATTACAAATTTAGATTTGAGTAGTTTTGATACTAGTGGTGTTTCAGATATGGAACATATGTTTAATGGTATGTCTAGTTTAACTTCGTTAAATGTTAGTAGTTTTGACACCAGTAGTGTTACTAAAATGAATTATATGTTTCGTGGTACTACCAGTTTGGTTAATTTGGATTTAAGTAGTTTTGACACGAGTAATGTTAGTAACACTGCTTATATGTTTAATAATGCGAGCTTGTTAACAAATGCTTATGCAAGAACTCAAGTGGATGCTAATAAATTTAATAGTTCTAGTGGTAAAGCTGGGAATGTCAACTTTATTGTAAAACCTTAAAAGATAATTATTTATCTTTTTTTATTTGTGTGATATACTTATAATAGGTGAGAGCATGAAAAAAGGATTTACATTAGTAGAGTTATTAGCAGTTTTAATTATTTTAGGAATTATTTTAGCCATTATTATTCCAGTTGTGAATAATGTTTTAAATGATTCTAAGAAATCAGCTTATGATAAACAAGTTGATACTTTGTTGGATCAAGCTTTAAGATATTCAACAGAAAATAAGCTTGGGTATGAGAATAATAATTATAAAACTTTAGAGTTTCAAGATTTACTTGATTATGGGTTAATCTCAGAGCTTCCATTAAATCCTCTTGATGAGGAATTGCTAGAAGGATGTATTGTTTATAGTTGGAAAGAAGAAAATAAACAATATGAATTTTTATATGATGAGAATTGTAATGTTGATGATTTAAATGATATGTATCGTCTTGATGTTGATTTTGTTACTAATAGTAATAGTGTTAATGGGTGTTATAATACTGATGTTTTAATTGATATTGTTACAAATGGAGATAGTGTTAAATATTGTTATGGGATTAGTTCTTGTAATCCTGATGTTAGTGGAGATAGTTTAACTATAACTAATGTTGGGAATAATATAGTATGTGCTATTGGTTATCGTGGTAGCGATAGTTCTGATGTTTTGTGTGAGGAATTTAAAGTAGATAATTTTAAACCTGTAATTACACCTAAATTTAGTGAAGTGATTTTAGAAGAAAATACTAGTTTTAATATTAAGGATTATTTTGATGTTGTTTATGGTCCTTCTGGTGGTGATTATACTTGTAATTATACTAATACTTCACAATTGAGTAGTGGAAATAATAATGTTACTTGTACAGCTACATCCAATTCTGGTTTAGAAACTAGTGTAACTGTTAATTTTAAAGTTAGAGAACCTAATTTAATGATGAGTGGTTATGAATTTCAAAATAGAATAGGTAATTATAGAGATACAATTACAGAAGTTAATTTTTTAGATAGTTTTTCTGGAAAATATGAAACTGCTACAATTAAATGGGATTTTTCTAAAAATTACAATGAAGTTGTTTTGGGGTATATTGAAGAGATTGATGGTAAACAAATTTTAAATATTGAAGCTGATGGGGTTATTATAGCACATGAAAATTTAGGTGGTAGTTGTAATGATTATAGTGCTCAAGACTCCATGTTTTGTTATTTTAGAAAACTTGAAGCAATAAATTTTAATAATAATTTCAACACAAGTAATGTAACGAATATGTCCAGAATGTTTAATGTTGCAGATAGTTTAACAAGTTTAGATTTAAGTGGTTTTAATACAAGTAATGTAACAGATATGAGATATATGTTTAGTGATGCAAGTAGTTTAATAAGTTTGGATTTAAGCAGTTTTGATACTAGTAATGTAACTAATATGAGTAGTATGTTTTATTATGAAAGTGACTTAACCAATTTAAATCTAAGTAATTTTGATACAAGTAGTGTTACAAATATGTCTGGTATGTTTGCTGATACTGCTGCTCTGACAACTCTTGATATTAGTAATTTTGATACAAGTAATGTCACAAATATGTCTTTTTTATTTAGTATGGCTAGGAGTTTGACAAGTTTAGATGTAAGTAGTTTTAATACTAGTAAAGTAACAAATATGGAAAGAATGTTTTTTAATACAAGAGGTTTAACAACTTTAGATTTAAGTAATTTTAATACAAGTAATGTAACTGATATGTCTGGTATGTTTTATCTTGCTAGTGGTTTAGTTAGCCTTGATTTAAGTAGTTTTGATACAAGTAACGTAACTGATATGTTTCAGATGTTTGCTAGTGTAAGTAGTTTAACAAGTTTAGATGTAAGTAGTTTTGATACAAGTAAAGTGACGAGTATGTCTTCTATGTTTAACGGTGCAAGTAGTTTAGTAAATTTAGATTTAAGAAATTTTGATACAAGTAAAGTGACAAATATGGGAAGAATGTTTTATATTACTAGAAATTTAGTTGATGTTGATTTAAGTAGTTTCGATACCAGTAATGTTAAAAGCATGTCCGGGATGTTTACTGAGGCAAGTAGTTTAATTAGTCTAGATTTAAGTAGTTTTGATACAAGTAACGTAACTGATATGAGTACAATATTTACTAATTCTGGGATAAAAACTGTATATGCAAGAACACAGGAAGATGCTGATAAGTTTAATGCTACTTCTTATAAACCTATTAATATTAGTATTATTGTTAAACCTTAAAAGATAATTATTTATCTTTTTTTATTTGTGTGATATACTTATAATAGGTGAGAGCATGAAAAAAGGATTTACATTAGTAGAATTATTAGCAGTTTTAATTATTTTAGGAGTTTTATTAGCTATTATTATTCCTATTACCAATGGTGTTATTAATAATTCTAAGAAAACAGCTTATGATACACAAATAGATGTATTGCTAACGGAGGCTTTGAAATATTCAGTTGATAATAATTTGGGTTATGAAAATAACTTATATAAAATTTTAGAATTTAAGGATTTGAAAAATAGTGGGTTGATTATGGAATTACCTATAAATCCTTATACGGATGAACTTTTAGAAGGTTGTATTATTTATAGTTGGAAAAACGATTTAGATAATTATGAATTTATTTATGATGAAAATTGTGATCCAACTGATTTAAATGAACAATTTAAACCAACAATTGATTTGGTTACTAATGCGATTAGTAATAATGGTTGGTATAATAGTAGTATAGATGTTTTGGTTGAAACTGATGGTAGTAATCCTACTTACTGTATTGGGGTGAATTGTACTCCTGATATTAGAGGAGATGAAATCAGATTAAATGATACTGGAAATCATACTGTTTGTGCTTTAAGTTATAGAAATTCAGTTCCAATTGAAACTGTTTGTAAAGAGTTTAAAATAGATAATTTTGTTCCGATTATAGTAGCAAAACCTAATTTGGATAATTTCCAAGAAGGAGTAGATTTAAATACTGAGGATTTATTTACAAGTACTTTTGGACTAAGTGGTGGATCTGTAGTTTGTAATCCAAGTAATATCAGTAGTTTATCTGAAGGTAATCACACTATTACTTGTAAAGCTATTTCTAACGCTGGTTTAGAAACAGAAGTTAGTAAAAATATTACTATATATGGAAGTGTTGATATCGCATTAAATGCATCTATTAATCCATATAATAATTGGTATAATCAGGCGTTTTCAGTGGGTGTTGATACAAATGGTTCTAGTTATACTTATTGTATAGGTACTAATTGTACTCCTAATCTAAGTGGTAATATTAATATCACTACTAGTGGGGTTCATACTGTTTGTGCGATAGCAACTAATGGTTATGTTAATTCAGAAAAAGTATGTGAAACTTATAATGTTGATAATGTTAAACCAATTTTAACACCTAAGCAAAATAATATTCAAATACAACCAGGTACAAATTCTAATATAGCTGATTATTTTAATTCGTCATTTGGACCTAGTGGTGGGAATGTTATTTGTAATCCTGTTAATACAAGTGGGCTGAGTGGTGGTAGTCACACTATTTCATGTACGGCTACTTCTAATTCAGGTTTAACTACTGTAAGTAGTATAAATATTAATGTTATTGAGCCTAATCTAATGGTTAGTGGTTCTGTGTTTCAAAGTAAAATAGGTAACTATAGAGATACAATAACAGAAATTAATTTTTTAGATAGTTTTTCTGGTAAATATGAGACAGCTTCAGTTAAATGGGATTTATCTGAAAATAACAATGAAGTAGTCTTGGGGTACATTGAAGAAATTGACGGTAAACAAATTTTAAATATAGAAGCTGATGGTGACATAATAGCTCATGAGAATTTAGGTGGATTTTGTGATATTAACAGTAAGTATGCAATGTTTTGTTATTTTTCTTTAGTTGAATCAATTAATTTTAATGGTAATCTTGATACAAGTAATGTTGTATCTATGGAATTTTTATTTAGAAATGCAACTAATTTGACTAGCTTAGATTTAAGTAGTTTTAATACTGAACAGGTTATTGATATGGATAGTATGTTTGCGAAAACTACTAATTTAACTAGTTTAGATGTAAGTAATTTTGATACAAGTAATGTAAGTAGTATGCTGATAATGTTTAGTGAAGCTGAGAGTTTAATCAATTTAGATTTAAGTAGTTTCAATACAAGTAAAATTAGAAACATGGCTAATATGTTTTATGAAACAAATAGTTTAGTAAGTTTGAATGTAAGTAGTTTTGATACAAGTAGTGTTACTAATATGTCAGGAATGTTTAGAGGGGCTAATAGTTTGTTGGAATTGGATTTAAGCAATTTTGATACTAGTAAAGTAACTAATATGACTCAAATGTTTTATAACAATAAGAGCTTAATTGATTTAGGTATCTCTAATTTTAACACTGGTAATGTAACAAATATGTCAGGAATGTTTTATGGAGTTGAGAGTTTAATAAATTTAGATGTAAGTAGTTTTGATACGAGTAGTGTTACTGATATGTTGTCTATGTTTAATCGTACAAAAAGCTTGAAAAGCTTAGATTTGAGTAATTTTAATACTGGTAATGTAACACGAATGTCATCGATGTTTTCTCAAACAGATAACTTAACATATCTAAATATCAATAGTTTTAATACAAGTAGTGTTACAAGTATGACATATATGTTTCATAGTGCAAGTAGTTTAGAAAGTTTGGATGTGAGTAGTTTTGATACTAGTCAAGTTACAAATATGTCATATACGTTTGCATTTATGAGTTCATTAGTGTCATTAAATATTAGTCATTTTAATACTAGTAAAGTGACTGATATGAGTTGTATGTTTTGGGGGAGTGAAAGTTTAATCAGTTTGAATCTTTCTAATTTTAATACTTCAAATGTTGTAGATATGGGTTCTATGTTTAATAGAATGAAAAAACTAACTTATTTAAATGTAAGTAGTTTTGATACTAGTCAAGTGGAATCAATGCATCAAATGTTTTATTCTTTACAAAACATTACAAATATAGATGTTAGTAATTTTGACACTAGGAATGTACTTGGTATGGATTCTATGTTTGGAGAAGCTTTTAAATTAACAACACTAGATTTGAGTAGTTTTGTTACGAGTGCGGAAACAGATGTTGATTTCATCATTGCTGGTAATACTAATTTAACAACTGCTTATGCAAGAACACAGGCAGATGCTGACAGATTTAATTCAAGTGCTAATAAACCAATAGGTGTTAATTTTGTGGTAAAACCTTAAAAGAAGAAAAAATCTTCTTTTTTTTAAAGGATTTTTATTTGTTTTATCCTATATAACATGTAGGAGGATAAATTATGATTAAATATTTTTTAACAAATGATGTAGTGTTTAAAA
>CAYJJY010000021.1:15700-18584 GCA_964370615.1 uncultured Muribaculaceae bacterium | reverse complement strand
CTAACTAGAAATAGTTAGTTTTTTATTGTATAATATTTTTATAAGAAATTGTATTAAGGTTATATAATTAGGTAAAACTTTCAATAAAAAATAAAAAAGGGGAAGTAAAATGAAAAAAAGTATTTATAAAAACAAAATCTTTTATATAGCTGTTATTACATTATTAATGTTAGTGATAATATTCTTTGTTTCTAATAGTTTAAAAGTTTTAGAACCTAGTGACAATGTAAATCATACTGAATCAGAAAATAACTCTAATAATAATGAACACCCAAGTGAAGAAGAAAAAAATTCGGAAAATGATGTTGATATAAATGAAGAAAACTCTACATCCACAGAATCTGAATCAAATCCAGAATTAGAATCAACAAATCCGGAAACAACACCAACACCTGAACCTGAGACAACACCAGAACCAACACCAACTCCAGAACCAACTCCAACTCCGAAACCAACACCAACTCCAACTCCGGAACCAACACCAACTCCAACTCCAGAACCAACTCCAGAACCAACTCCTGAACCAGAAGAACTAAGTTGGTCAGAAAAAAATGCAATTGTTGCACAAGAAATTATTGATATTCATAAAGTATCAGTTTTGTATGATAGTAAAGCATTTTATACAGAAGCAGGAGTTAGCGCAACAAAAACAAGTGAAGCTGATGGCGAAAAATTAAACCAAACATTGAATAATATTAAAAATGCCTTATATAATATTCCACAGTCAGTTCTAACAACAATGAGATTAAATAATGGTTATAGTATCCACATATTAAAACAATTACCAGGTGGACAATCAGGATTAGCAGTTTACTCACCATATGGAAGCCAAAGAATAATAATGGATGTTGATTTACTACTATCAGATAGAATACTATATCATGAAACATTTCACTTAATGGAGCGATATATGTATCATAAAAATGGCATGGTGGATGCATTCCCTGAGTGGACAACATTTAATCCAAGTGGATTTACTTACGGGACAATTAATTCTCAATATACAGCTTATGATAAAGAAGTATCTATTGAAAATATTTCCTTCGTATCAACCTATGCTAAAACTAATGCAATGGAAGATCGAGCAGAACTATTTGCCGACTTAATGTTTAGATCAAGAAAATATACATATATGAATAATGGTTATGGAATAAATGAAAAAGCAAAATATTTAGACTCAGTTATAGACAAATATTTTGGAAATATAAGTAATACAAAATGGGAAAGATGGATTAGTAAATAAAAATATAAAACTTTATTGTCAAAAAGGAGAATTAATATGTTAAATATAAAAAATATAACTAAATATTATAAAAGTACACCAGGGATAATCGACTTATCACTAACGATTAATGAAGGAGAAATATATGGATTTATTGGTCCTAATGGAGCAGGAAAAAGTACTACAATAAGAAGTATATTAAATTTCATAAATATATCAAAGGGAACAATTACTATCAATAATAAAAATCATACAGATAAGACAACTAAAATAGAAATTGGATACTTACCAGGAGAAATTAACTTATATGACGATTTAACTGTTTTAGAAATGTTTAAATATAATAATAACTTTTATAAAAAAAACTATATAAATAATGCTGTACATCTAGCTGAATACTTAGAATTAGATACTAATAAAAAAATTGATACCTTATCACTAGGTAACCTAAAAAAAGTTGGTATAATTTTAGCTCTAATGCACGAACCAAAAATTTTAATTCTAGATGAACCAACAAGCGGGTTAGACCCTCTAATTCAAAAAAAATTCTATGAGTTAATTTTAAAAGAAAAGAAAAAAGGAACAACAATTTTTTTCTCATCTCATATTTTAAGTGAAGTAAAACAAATCTGTGACCGAGTAGGAATAGTTAAAGATAATAAACTAATTAAAGAATTAAGTCTAAAAGAATTAAATAAAACAAACGGTTACAACATTCAAATATATAGCAAAGATATAGAAGAAATATCAAAGGAACTAAAAGTAGAAATAAAAAATAATAGATTCACATATAAAAAAGATATTAACAAATTAATTAATACATTACAAAAATATAACATAGAACAATTATATATAAAAGAAGAAGAAATAGAAAATATATTTATGGAATTTTATGGAGAACAAAATGATAAATAGAGAATTAAAAGTAAATTTTAAAAGTTTATTAATATGGTGTATAATCACAACTGCAATCTTAACACTAGTATTTTTAATGTATCCAACAATATCAAGTAATAACGAAATTAACATTAACGACATAGTTAAAATAATGCCTGAAAATCTTCTGTCAGCATTCAATATTGACTTAGTAGATATTAGTAAAGTAGATGGTTTTTTCAAAACAGAAGGAATGGTTATTTTAATGCTAATATATTCTGTTTATGCCTCACAAATAGGAAGCAGTATTTTATTAAAAGAAGAATCAGATAAAACAATTGAATATTTATATTCTAAACCAGTAGATAGAAAAAACATTTTAACTAGTAAAATAATAGCTGGATTAATCAATATAATAGCGCTTATAACATTTATAAATATAGTAATTGTCATCGGATTATATTTAAGTAATGCCCCAATAAAAGATGTCTTACTTTTAAATATAACAATGATTATTCCAACGATACTAATTTATTTTATAACTATATATATATCAACATTTTTTAGAAAAACAAAACAAATGAATGCAATAGGATATGGAATAGTATTCATCAGTTATTTTGCCAATATATTTAGTGAAATGTCAGAAAAAGTTGAATGGCTAAAATACTTTTCAGTCTACACACTAGCAGACATAAGAAACCAAATTGCAAATAACCAATTTAATGAAATGTTTATAATAATATTTATTATAATTTCAATTGTAATTATAATCTTAACATATAA
>CAYJJY010000021.1:0-15600 GCA_964370615.1 uncultured Muribaculaceae bacterium | reverse complement strand
CCACGCCTCATTATTAAATAATAATTTAGATTTTAAATTCAAAATTTTAGCTAAAGACTCAATAGATTTAATCATTTTAGAAAAGAAATAATAATTTTCAATTTCATTTTTTAAACAATTTTCATTTGTAATAAAATTAACAAACAAATAATCATCATCAATCAAAATACTTATTTCCTCAACATTCAAAAATTCGCTCATACCAACATCTAATCTACCAGCAGGTGCCACCCTCTTTTTAGTCATATCCATTTTATCAGCAAAAATTAAAATAGCACTTAATAAATCAACATCATCAAATTTCGAACTATGATTTAAAATAGCTTCAATAACTCTATTCTTATCTTTTAATTTAATTTCATACTCATCGATAAACGAACTAGCCATCGAAGCACTTCTAACATGATGATTTTCTTTTCCACAGTAAGCCCCAATATCATGCAACAAAGCAGCAACCTGATAATCAAAAATATCCTCTTCACAAATACCTACTTGTTCCATAATTGAAGTCATCAAATTCATAACATTTAAAGCATGAGTAAAATTATGATACCCCATAGCTAAAGGATCATTGTTTTCATAAATTTCTACTTGTTCATATAAATCAATTAATTTAGTATTATTTATAATATTTTCAATCATATTAATCACTCATTTCAAAATAATTATATCATAATATAATCAATTATAAAAAAGTGTGATAAAATATAATTAGGAGGATTTATGAAATTAGAAAATAAAGTAACAATTGTAACAGGAGGAGCCAAAGGAAATGGCCTAGGAATAGCTCATGTATTTAAAAGATATGGAGCTAAAGTTTATATTTTAGACTATGACCAAGAAACATTAGAAATAGCAAAAAAACTAAACATTAAAGGCTACATAGTTGATATTAGAAATAATGAAGAAGTAAACAAAATTATAAAAGAAATAGCTCAAGAAAATACTAATATTGATGTTCTAGTAAATAATGCCGGAGTAGCTAAAATAGCACCGTTTTTAGAAACAGATGATCAAACAAGGGATTACCACTTTGATATTAATATTAAAGGAACTTGGAATGTAACAAAAGCCACAATTCCTTTTATGAATAATGGTAGTATAGTAAACCTTTCAAGTGTAACAGGACCGATGGTAGCCGACCCAGGAGAAGTCGCTTACGCTACAACAAAAGCTGCTCTAATCGGATTTACAAAAGCAATCGCAATGGAATTTGTTGATAAAATAAGATGTAATGCTATATTACCAGGTTATATTTTAACCCCAATGGTAGAAGGTATAGCCAAAGATACAGATTCAAATAACCCAGAAAGTGTTATTAAATCAATTGCCTCAGGAGTTCCAATGAAAAGATTAGGAACAATAGAAGAACTAGGAGAATTAGCAGCTTTTTTAGCAAGTGAAGAATCAAGTTATATAACAGCTCAATCATTTGTAATAGATGGTGGAGCAACCTCTCCAGAAACAAATAGTGTTGGAATTTAAATTCTTTGAAAAAAAGAATTTTTTTAATTAAACCATTATAAAAAAACAAAAAAAATGTTATAATATATAAAAGAATGGAGAGATATTATGAAAAACAAAATTGAAGTTAAAAACTTAACAAAAACATATAAGTCCAAAAAAGGACAAGCAGTGACAGCTCTTGACAACATAAATATAGAATTTCCTTCGAAAGGAATGATTTTTATATTAGGAAAATCAGGAAGTGGAAAATCAACCCTACTTAATTTATTAGGTGGATTAGATAATTACGACAGCGGAGAAATTATTATCAAAGGAAAAACAAGCAAAACCTTTACCCAAAATGATTTTGACTCATATAGAAATACTTATTTAGGCTTTATCTTCCAAGAATATAATATATTAGAAGAATTTAATATTTACAGCAATGTCGGATTAGCGCTAGAATTACAACATCAAAAAGCTAATAAAGACGTAATAGATCAAATCCTAAACAAAGTAGGACTAGAAGGATTAGGTCAAAGAAATCCTCAAGAACTTTCAGGAGGGCAAAAACAAAGAGTAGCTATTGCAAGAGCTTTAGTTAAAAATCCTGAAATAATCCTAGCTGATGAACCAACAGGAGCGCTAGATTCAAGTACTGGTACACAAATTTTAGAACTTTTAAAAGAACTATCACAAGAAAAATTAGTTATAATAGTTTCCCACGATAGAGAAAATGCCATAAAATTTGCTGATAGAATTATCGAATTTAAAGATGGAAAAATTATATCAGATGAAAACAAACTAGAAATAGAAGAAACTAATTCAAATGAATTTAAATTAATAAACTCAAGTTTATCAAATAAACACGCTTTAAAAATAGGCGCTAGTAGTTTGAAATATAAACCATTTCGTTTAGTATTAACTATCCTATTAGCCTTTTTATCCTTTGCTTTATTCGGATTATCAGACACCCTTGGTAATTTTAACGAAACAACGGCTACAGCCCAATCAATAATCGATTTAAATATTAATATTTCAGGTTATGAAAAAAAAGAAATATTTACAAATGAATTCGGTATAGAACTAGAAGATACCACTGCATTTACAAAAGAAGAATATGAAACATTTACAACAAAATATGATGTAAATTCATATAAATCAATCTCTGATTACTATTTATTTAGAGATGCATTTGAAAGATATGATACTACAAATGTATATTACTATGGATTTTCTAGTGATGCAAGCGGAGTAGTTAACGTAACAAATGAAGATTTAAACACCCTTAATTATACTATTAATGGACAACTACCACAAAATAAAAATGAAATAGCCTTAACAAACTATTTAGCAGAACTATTTTTAAATAATGAAGTTACAGTTTATGATGATAATCAAACACCTATAAAAATAACAATAAATAATATCGAAGATTTAATAGGTAAAAACATCGAAGTGAAAGATTTAGAAACAACAAACATATTTAAAGTAACAGGGTTAATCAACACTAATATGGATACAAAATATGATGTTCCTAATTTAATTACAGAGTACGATTTATTCGAAGAAATGAGAAACTATCGAGAATATGGATTCCATTCAAAAATATTTGTATCAAATGAATATTTTACAGAAATAGAACAAATTAAAGCAAATACAAATAATGGAAAAATATATGACATGATTTTATTTCAAACACCAGAAAGAGAAACATTAGAAGAAATAATTTCAACAACACAAAGTGAAGAATACCCAATGTATACAATCAAAAACAGTTCGTATAGAACAATTTTAGAAACAAGTTACTTCGTAACAGATTTAACACCTATAGCATTCTATACAGGATTATTTTTCGCAATATTTTCAGCTGTATTACTATTTAATTTTATATCAATATCAATAAGCTATAAACAAAAAGAAATAGGAATATTAAGAGCAATCGGAGCTAGAAGTATAGACATATTTAAAATATTCTTCTACGAAACATTAATAATTGGATTAATAAATTTTGTACTATCTTCAATCACATTAGTGATAGCTGTTTATTTCATCAACGAATATTTAAAATCAGGTATCGGGTTAGAATTAACAGTATTTATCTTATCAATTAGACAATTTATATTATTATTAACACTAAGTATACTTGTAAGTTTCATTTCTTCATTTATACCTGTAAATAAAACATCAAGAAAAAAACCAATTGATTCAATTAGAAAAATTTAACCAAAACACATCAATTTGATGTGTTTTATTTAATAATAATTTTAACGATATTGACATTAAAATAAAAATACACTATTATTAAAACATAAGGAGGTTACATGATAAAAATTATAATACCAATAATTGGAATAATAGTTATATTAATAGTAATATTTTCCCAAAATAAAAATATAACAATAGAAAATGTAAATGAAATAAAAAATGCAACCATTATAGATGTAAGAACCGAAGAAGAATATAATGAGGGACACCTAGAAAATAGTATCAACATACCATTAGATATTATAACAACGATAAATATAGATAAAAATGAAACTATTTATATTTACTGTAGAAGTGGAACAAGAAGTAAAGAAGCAGCCGATAAATTAAAAGAATTAGGATATATAAACATTATTGATTTAGGTGGTATTCTAAATAAAAAAATTGAATTAGTAAAATAAATAATTTAAAAAAAATGAGCAATAATAGTATTGGAGGTAATTATGGAAGAAAAAAACAAATTACTAATACAATTACATACAAGCTCATTATTAGGAAAACTAGGGACAGATGCCCTGTTAAAATATATAAAAAATGATGATGTTATTAAATTAGTAAAAAAAGAAAACACAAAATATAATCAATTTCACCATGAATCACATAAAATTTTTAACCATAAAAAAATTAAAATAGAGCAACCACCAGAATTTTATAAAATGGTCGACGATATTGAAGAACTAATGAGTAATATGAAAGAATTTGATACAGAAATAATGAAAGACTTAATTCTTAGAAGTCTAGAATACGCTTTAGTAGATCTTAAAATACATTTAAATAAATTTAGTGAAATATCAGAAGAAAAAGTAGTAGAACTAGCGCTAGAGTATAAAATGTTTTTAGAAAAAAGTAAAATAGAATGTCAAAAACTAGGAAACTAGTTTTTTATATTGTAATAAAAAAATTAAAACTATGATATAATAAAAAAAGAGAGGATGATTAAAATGTTTCAATTCACACACTATAATTTTAATGTATTAGACTTAGAAAAAAGTTTAAAATTCTATGAACAGGCACTTAATTTAAAAGAACAAAGAAGAGTCGAAAATGAAAACTTTACACTAGTTTATTTAACTGACAACAAAACAAACTTTACGCTAGAATTAACACATTTAAAAGAAAGAAAAGAACCATATAATTTAGGAGAAAATGAATTCCATCTAGCTTTCACAACAGAAGATTTTGAAAGTTCATATAAAAAACACAAAGAAATGAATTGTATTTGTTATGAAAATAAAGAAATGGGTATTTATTTTATAACAGATCCTGATAATTACTGGTTAGAAATAATTCCTAATAAATGACAAAATATCAAATATTAGTTTTTAGCCCAACTGGTAACACTTTATTTTTAGCTAACAAATTAAAAGAACAACTAAATTGTGAAATTATAAATACCAAATCAAATTGTGAACATCTTATAATTATGAGCTCAATTCATGCTTTTAGAATTCCCAAAACATTAAAAAAATATATAAATAAACCCAAAAAAATCTCACTCATAGCAGTAGGATGTAATACATCAAAAATAAATGATGCAGCAGGAATTAACATATTAAAATATGCTAAAAAAAATAAAATTGAAATAATAAAATATAAAATTTTAGCTATGCCTCTTACTATAGTAAAAAAATTCAATAATAATTATAGTAAAAAAATAATAAATGAATCAATAAAAGAAATAACTTCTATTTCTAAAACAATTGAAAAAAAAGATATAAAAAAAATATCTTTAACTTCGAAATTACTTGCTCCTATATATTACATAGAAAATACATTTGTTAAATTATTTGGTTTAGAATTAAAAGCAAATAAAAACTGTATCAAATGTAAAAAATGCCAAAAAATATGTCCTAAAGGTAATATAATTGTTAAAGATAAACCAAAATTCAAATTAAAATGTATGATGTGTATGAGCTGTGTATATAATTGTCCTAAAAAAGCAATACACCCAAGAATATCTAAATTTATTGAATTTAAAGATGGATATAATATCAAAGATTATTTATAGTCTTTTTTTATTATGCAACCAAATTTATACAAAATGATAATAAAACTTGCTAGTGCAACCAATAATATTTATAATATAATTAATGCGAGGTGAAGAAAATGAAGTTTTGTGACAAACTACCAAAACTAAGAAAAGAAAAAAATTATTCCCAAGAACAACTAGCTGAAAAACTAAATGTTTCTAGACAAGCTATATCTAAATGGGAATCAGGTTCATCATACCCTGACATGGAAAAAATGATTGAAATGTGCAAAATATTAGACTGTACCCTAGACCAACTAATGGATGATGGTGTAATAAGTAAAAACAAAGAAACTATCGAAAATAAAAATATTATAGACGAAATATTAAAAACAATTACTAAAATTTATAATATGTTTATTGCAATGTCTTTTAAACAAAAAATAAAATGTATTTTAGAAATGTTTTTTATAACCATAGTTATAATAGGAATTGTTAATGTTGCCTATCTAATGATTGATAATCTAATTATAGATTTGATAAGAAGCTTAGTAGCGCTAGAAATACCAGCAACAATCCTAAGTAATCTAACATCAATAATTTTATATATAAATGCTGTTATTATAATATATCACCTATTTAAAGTAAGGTATTTAAATTATTATGTAACAATCGAAGATGAAACAATAACAAAAAAAATAGTTGAAAAAGAAATAGAACCAAAAATTATAGAAAAAACAAAAGAAAAAATTATTATAAGAGATCAACAACATTCAACTAATTATTTTATAAAAATAATTGATAAAATTTTCACTTTTATACTAATATTATTTTCAGTAACAATGGAAATACCAATGATAATAATTTTAATAATGGCAATAACTACACTTGTATTTTTAATGCTATTTATAGGAAATAATATAATATTTCTATATCTATCTATAATTTTAATAGGTATTATTGTTTCTTTAATAATATTAATATATATATTTTCAAAGTTTATCTTTAATAATAAAATTAAATTTAAATTACTCTCTATATTATTTTTAATTTCAATATTTTTAATTGGAATAGGTTCTGGTTTAACTTTTTACTCATTAACACAAATGTCTAATGTAAGTTACTTTGAAACACTAACAACTAATTATAGTTACGAATTAGAAGTTGATACTAAAAGATTAGTATATTTAATTAATGATGTAAATATTAATAACACGAATTACACAATAGGTAATACTAATGTAAATATTATATTTGATAATAGTTTAGAACAAGCCAAATTAAAAATAAACACCCAATTAGAAAAAAATATCGATAATTATTACATAAATTCTTATATTTCAAACACAATAGATTTTAAAGCATATTATGAGACATTTATGAATAACTTGAAAAATAATCAAATTACTACATATAACAGATATGAAGAACAAATAAAGATAAATATTTACATTTCTGAACAAAGTTATAATTCATTAATAATCAAGGACTTTAACTAGTCTTTTTTTATTTACTATTAACTAAAAACCCATTGTAAACCATTTTTGTATCATTGACAACAATAAAAGCCTTATCATCACATTGTTTTATCAAAAATTGTAAATGGTTAATTTGTTTACTACTTGTCTCAATAAACAATAAATGCTTTTTATTATCTCTACCACTAGCATCTATGACAGTAACAGCATAACCATTATCTCTAATCATATCAACCATGTTAGGAAAAGCAAATTCAGTGATAACCTGAAAAGAAACAGTTCCTTTTATAACTTTGCTAGAAACTAAACTACCTAAATAAGTACCAACTGAAAATCCTGAAGCATAGCCAACAGCAATCCAAATACTATCAATAGAAGTATTCAAAGCCTCCTTCACAATTAAAAACCAAACTAAAATTTCAAAAAAACCTACTAAAGAAGCATATAATCTATTACCTCTTACCAAAATCATAGTTCGTAAAGTTCCCAAAGAAACATCAAAAACACGGACAAAAAATATTTGTAAAGTTAAAATGAAAATTTCCATATAAATCACCATAACTAGTATAAACACTACTTAAAATAAAATACAAAATCTTTGACTACTAAATATAATTGTGTTAAAATCTAAATATAATATACAAGGAGGAAAAATGAAAAATTTAAAAATATTATTATGTTTATTAGTATTAATACCAACAATGGTAAATGCAGAAGAGGTAACTGAAAAATCAGAAATTATTTTAGATACAAATATTACAGAAACAAACAATTTAAATGGAAGTGGTTATTATATTGCGAATGAAGCCGAAATAAACAACACGATAAATGGAGCAGTGTTTTCACTAGCAAACAGCCTTGATTACAACGGACAAAGCGATTATGGAATAATACTAGCAAATGATTTAACACTTAATGGAAGTATAAAAAACGACGGATTTATAGTAGGAAACACAATAAAATTTACAGAAGACTTTTTAATCGAAAGAGATTTACTTGTTTTAGGAAATATTATTAATCTACAAGGACAATTAAAAAGAGATGTAACAATAAAAGCAAGCGAAGTAATTCTAGAAAATGTAACAATTACAGGAACTTTGGATATTCAAGCAGCAACTATTGTAGTTAAAGATAATGTAACAGTTCAAAATTTTAGTTACAATGAAGATGCTGATATAACAGGATTAGAAAATGTAGTAACTAACATCACGACAACAGAAGCATTATTTACAACAAAAACAATAAAAGATTATGCTTTAGAATTTATTTATAATTATGGAACATCACTATTAACTTTTGCTTTAATAGCATTAATAGTACCAGCATTATTTAAAAGAATTGAACAAAAATATGAAAATTTACAATTTGAAAAAATGATTATGACATTAGGATTAGGTGGCGTAGCAACAATAGCTATCCCAATAGTAGCAGTCTTATTAATGACATTATTATTAGGAATAAAAATAGGAATTATTATAATAGGACTATTTATTTCTATCTTCTTCTTAACTGAAATATTTGCCAGTTATTTATTAGGGTATTACATCAATAAATACATAATAAAAAAACAAAATTCAATCTATATTTCAGGATTAATAGGAATAACAATAATAACGTTATTATCATACATTCCTGTAATTAATGTATTTATTGTTTTAATAGCCTCACTATTAAGTGTAGGAATAGCATTAAATTTATTTACTAAAAATTAAAATTCACAAAATTATCATTGAATTATTTTAAATATATGTTATACTAAAAGTAGGAAGGTGATAATATGAAATTCAACATGCATAGTGCAAAATTAAAACTTACACCAGCGATCAAAGACTACATTGAAAACAAAATCAACAAACTAGATAAATACATCGAAAATTGTGATGAGTGTGTTGCTAATATTTTAGTAAAAACTAAAAATGAACAACAGACTATAGAAGTCACAATTCCTGTGAAAAAATTTATCTTAAGAGCTGAGGAAACACACACAGATTTATATGCAGCTATAGATTTAGTTAGCGATAAATTAGAACGTCAAATCAGAAAAAATAAAACAAGAATGAAGAAAAAATTAGATAAAAGTTATAATGACTTTAATTTAAATTTCAAAATAGAAAAAACAGAAGAAGAAAAAGGAAATGTTGTAAAAAGAAAAATCATTGAAACAAAACCAATGAGTGAAGATGAAGCAGTACTTCAAATGAATTTAATTGGCCATGATTTCTTCGTTTATAAAAACATGGAAAATCAAGTAGCTGTAATTTATAAAAGAAATGATAATAATTATGGTATTATTGAAGTAAATTAGGCATATATTGCCTTTTTTATTGAAAAATAATACTTTTTTAGAATAATATTTGATATAATATAGTTTAATGGAAGGTGACATAATGAAATTTTTAAAAAGAATATTTAATCATGAATTTAAGGAGTTAGAAAAATTTGAAAAAATAGCAGATCAAGTTTTAGAACTAGATGCAACTATGACAAAACTTTCTGATGAACAACTTAAAAATAAAACAAAAGAATTAAAACAAAGATTAGAAAACGAATCTTTAGATGATATCTTAGTAGAAGCATTCGCAGTAGTTAGAGAAGCAGCTTATCGTGTAATTGGTGAAAAACCTTACCGTGTACAAATACTAGGAGGATTAGCTATTCATTTTGGAAATATATCTGAAATGAAAACAGGTGAAGGTAAAACCCTAACATCAACACTACCAGCTTACGCTAATGCTTTAACTGGAAAAGGTGTCCACATAATTACAGTAAATGAATACCTAGCATCAAGAGATGCAGAATGGATGGGTAATATATACAGATTTTTAGGATTAACAGTAGGAGTTAATGCTAGAGAATTATCGCCAAAAGAAAAACAAGAACAATATGCATGTGATATCTTATACTCAACAAATAATGAAATTGGATTTGATTATTTAAGAGATAACATGGTAGTAAAAAAAGAACAAAGAGTTCAAAGAAAATTAAACTTTGCAATCATAGATGAAGTAGATTCAGTTTTAATTGATGAAGCAAGAACACCATTAATTATTTCAGGAGGATACGCTCAACAAGCAGGAACATACGCGCAAGTTGATAACTTCGTTAAAATGTTAAAAGAAAATGACGGATATTTATATGACGAACAAACAAAAGCAGTAACTTTAGATGATATCGGAGTAACAAAAGTTCAATCAGTTTTTAAAGTTGATAACTTATATGATATTAAACACACATCATTAGTTCATAGAATCAATCAAGCCTTAAAAGCAAATTACGGAATGAAAAAAGATTTTGACTACGTCGTACAAGATGACAAAATAGTTATAGTCGATCAATTTACAGGACGATTAATGGCCGGAAGAGCATTCTCAGAAGGATTACACCAAGCAATAGAAGCTAAAGAAGGTGTAAAAATCAATCAAGAAACTAAAACTTTAGCTACTATAACATTCCAAAACTTATTCAGAATGTATGAAAAATTATCAGGAATGACAGGAACAGCTAAAACCGAAGAAGAAGAATTTAGAGATATTTATAACATGTATGTTATTCAAATTCCAACGAATAAAGTAATTGAAAGAATTGATGCAATAGATTTAGTTTACCCAACAAGAAAAGGTAAATACAAAGCAATAGTGGCGGAAATTGAAAGAAGACATAAAACGGGACAACCGATTTTAGTAGGAACGATAGCTGTTGAAACATCAGAATTAATTAGTTCAATGTTAAAAAAACAAGGAATCAAACATGAAGTTTTAAATGCAAAAAATAATGCCCGTGAAGCTGAAATAATAGCTAATGCTGGTAAAAAAGATTCAGTAACAATCGCAACTAATATGGCTGGTCGTGGTACTGATATTAAATTAGGTGAAGGTGTAAAAGAAATAGGTGGATTATGCGTAATCGGTACAGAACGTCATGAATCACGCCGTATAGATAACCAATTAAGAGGACGTTCAGGACGTCAAGGAGATCCAGGTTACTCAATCTTTTATGTTTCATTTGAAGATGAACTAATGGTTAGATTTGGAACTGATAGAGCTAAAGGAATGTTACAAAGAATTGGATTAGCCGATGATCAACCAATAAGTTTAAAAATGTTATCAAATTCAATTGAATCAGCTCAAAAAAGAGTAGAAGGTAATAATTTTGATACCAGAAAAAATTTACTTGATTATGACAACGTAGTAAATGAACAAAGAGAAATTATCTACAACAAAAGAAATGATGTTTTAGATAACGAATCAATTCATGATACTATTCTAAATATGTTTAGAGATTTTACAACTAATTTAGTATATTCACATCAAAATGATAGAGGAATAATTGACGGTAAATCAAAAAATGAAATTATAGAATTATTTAATGGACAAATATTAAAAAATAAAATATCATTAGATGATATAGAATCGTTAGATAAAGATCAATTAATCGAATTTCTAAATGAAAAAATCAATGAACAATATGAAAATAGAAGTAAAGACGTACCATTAAATTTTGTCCAAGAATTTGAAAAAGCTATGTATTTAAAAATTATGGACACCCACTGGATGGAACACATAAATTCAATGGCTTTACTAAGAGAAGGAATCTATCTAAGAAGCTATGCCCAAGAAAATCCTTTAAGAGCTTATACAAATGAAGGATTTGAATTGTTTGATAACATGATAAATTCAATCGAAAAAGAAACAATGTTATTTTTACTACATGCAACAATTACCCAAAATACAACACGTGAAGAAGTTGTAAAAAATGTGATTGCTAACGATGGAAAAGAAAAAGTTACAAAACAAAAAAAATCAGAAAAAGTAGGAAGAAATGAACCTTGTCCATGTGGTAGTGGAAAAAAATATAAACAATGTTGTGGAAAGTAGGAAAATAAATGAATGAAAAAAATAAACTGATAATAATATTAGCTGTATTGTTTATAGCTATTGGAGGTATTATCGTAGTTTCAGTTTTTGAAGCAGAAAAAAGTGAAGGAATGTATAATGAGTTTGTTGCAGATTTTAATAGCAATGAAGAACAATTGATTTACTTAGGTCGCCCAACATGTGATTATTGTACACTTTTAGAACCAAGTTTAGAAGATTTAAGTAATCGTTACGGATTCGATTACAATTATATAAACACAGATGAAATAAGTGACAAGTATATGAATGAAATAGCTGAAGATCTAGGGTTAACATCAATATCTACCCCATATTTAGCTATAGTTAAAAACGGAGAAATTGTAGCAGTTCAAAATGAATATAAAGATTCAGATCTAACATTTGAATTCCTACAAGAAAATAAAATTATCGACAGTGAAGAAGAGTTAGCAATAAATTATATTGATTATGAAACATATGATGAATTAATAAATAGTGAAGATAAACATATAATAGTTATTGGTCAATCGACTTGTATATATTGTGTAGAATCAAAAGTTGTCTTTAATAAAATTTTAGATAAATATGATATCGAAATAAATTATTTAAATTTAACATATTTAACAACAGAAGAAATGGAACTGTTTCAAGAAAGCTTTGCAGTATTTGCAGAAGGAATTGGAACCCCATATTTAGTGATTGTAGAAGACAATGAAATAATAGATAACATAGAAGGTTTAGCAACTGAACAAGTTTATATTAGTTTATTTGAAGAAATGGGGATTATAAATGAGTGATACTCTTAAAAGTGCAATTGACTTTAAAAAAAGACATCCTAAAACAATCGCTTGGCGATTAAAACAACATTCAAAAATAATTGAAACACATATCAATCCAGATGAAAAATTGATATTAGCTTTCGGTTGTCAAAAAAACAATAAATCATATGATTTATTTTCTACTTATGTTGTAGCAGTAACAGATAAGCGTATCATGATAGCTCAAAAAAGAATGTTATTCGGTTATTTATACATTTCCGTTACACCAGAGTTATATAATGATTTATCGATTGCTATGGGTCTAATTTGGGGTAAAATAACGATAGATACAGTTAAAGAAGTAATTAGTCTATCAAATATTGCCAAAGAAGCATTACCAGAAATAGAAACAGCAATTACATCATTTGTATCAGAAGCAACTTTATGTGAAAACTAAAGTTGTTTTTTTCAAACAAAAATTTGCTTTTATCAATAAAATATTATATAATATATATAGAATGGAGAGGGTTTACTTGAGTAAAAGAAAACTTTACAATTTAAATAACGAATTAATTAGCATCGAAGTAATAAGATTTTTTAAAAATAATGATGTTAAATATTTAATATATACATTAATAGAAAATGATAGTACTTCTGATGATACAGGATACTCTAAACTATATGTCACTAAAAATATCGACAACTACTTAACAACAATCTCAGATGAGAATGAATGGACTTTAGTAAAAGATATAATCAAAAATGTTATAAAAAGCAATCGTGATGGAATTGAAATTAATATACTAGACCAAGATGAAGATGATTTAGATAACTATGTAATAAAAGATAATCGAGTATTTAAACTACAAGGAAATCTTGTGAATTTATTACAAGAAAATAAAAAAATCGAAGCAGAAATTGAAGTGCAAGAAATAACTGATATGATTGAAGAAATTGAAGAACAAACAGAAATTGATTATCGCAAATTATATGAGTTAGAAAAAGAAAAAAATGAAAAATTAATTGAAAATATGAATCTATTAAAAGAAAAAATAGCTGATATCAATGAAATATTAATTGAAATTTAAAATAAAATAGAACTACTATTTTATTTTTTTTTGCATAAATATTATTAGGTGGTTCAATTGAAAAATGACATTAAATATTATTATAATTTAGATCCAATTTCTATTCATCAAAAAGATAAAAAAATATACTTCTCAACAGAAAATCAAAACTATTTATTAGAACAAATAGAAAAAGATATGAACTACGAATATATATATCAACTAGCACTAAATCTCAGTCAATATAATGTGTTAGTTCATAATATTGTTTTAAATAATAATAATAAGATTATAACTCAATTATCTGATGGCGATTATATATTATTAAAAATAAATATCTCAAAAAGAAAAATTGATTTTAATGACATATCTATCTTTAGTCAGTACTACAGTAATATAAAAAGTGAATTTAACTGGTCAAAATTGTGGATAACTAAAATAGATAATTTAGAATATCAAATAAATCAATTAGGAAAAAATTTTCCTGAATTAATTGAAAGTTTTAGTTATTATGTTGGGTTAGCTGAAAATGCAATTCAATTATTTAATGTTACACCAAAAAAAAACATTCGCACCAGTCTAACTCATCGTAGAATAAATAATAATCATACAACCTATGATTTATATAATCCGTTAAATTTAATCATTGATATTAGTTTTAGAGGTATTTGCGATTATATAAACAATAGTTTTTTCACCAGTGAGGAAGCATATAATCTAATAGATGTATATTTAAAAAATAACACATTAACACAAGAAGAAAAAAATATTTTTTTCTCAAGAATACTATTTCCAACATACTATTTTGATATGTTTGAAAATATCATTCATAAACAATTAGATGAGAAAGAAATGAAAAAAATCATCCGAAAAATAAATGATTATGAAAAATTTATAACATACGTTTACAATAAATTAAATATTTATAATGAAATGGTCGAAATTGAATGGATAAAAAAAGCTATCCTATATTGATAACTTCTTTTACTTCTTCAATTTCATCCATAAGTGCTGCTTTAATCCCTTGATTTATAGTAACATCTAGCATCTGACATCCAGCACAAGCACCAAGCATTTTAATATATACAGTTCCATTTTCGAACTTTATAAACTCGATGTCACCACCATCACTCATAATAAAAGGACGTAATTCATTCAAAATTTCTTTAATTTTTTGTATAATTTCATTATTCATAAATATCACCAAAACAATTATATAAAAAAAAACACTCAAAGTAAAGACAAATAAAAAAAAAGATGGTATAATAGTAATTGCTTTGGGAAGGATTATCTTATGAATGAATTTACTATAGGAATGATAGTTAAAGGTGTGGTTACAGGTATTGAAAAGTACGGAGCCTTTATTTCTTTAGGGGAAACTAGTGTTGGATTAATACATATTTCCGAATTCTCAGATAATTTTGTACGAGATATAAATAATTTTTTTAGTATTGGTGATACTATTTATGTTAAAATAATAGATATAGATAAAGAAAAAAATCAATTTAAATTAAGTATTAAAAATATTAAATATAGAATTCAAACCAAACCAAGAAGAGGAAAAATCATAGAAACAAAATACGGTTTTTCTACTTTAAAGGCTCAATTACCATTGTGGATTGAAGAAAATTTAAAAAATTCGAAAAAAAATTAAAAATTGTATTGACAAAGATATTTATAAATGATACACTTAATTACGTCAATTAATTTTAATTGTTTCGGGCGATTAGCTCAGTTGGTTAG
>CAYJJY010000020.1:17015-18613 GCA_964370615.1 uncultured Muribaculaceae bacterium | reverse complement strand
CAGTAGATTTACCACTACCAGAAGTACCTAAAATAATCATATTAGCATTATTTCTGTTATGTTCTTTTTTTATTTGATATAAAAATTGATTAAATAAGATAACTCCACCAGAGAAATCAACACCTAATAAACAAGATAAACCAGGATCTTTTATACTATCAAAGATAAAAGGATACATAGCAGCAATAGTTGGAGCCGGAATTGGTGTACCAATTCTTTCCTCAATTTGTTGTTTAGGATAAATAGGTAACATTGATTTCAATACACGCTCTTGTTCAAATCTTAAAGGAAAAGCCTTCATTTCCATAGATTCAATATAACTTTTTACCTGCATTTTTTTAGCTATTAATTCATCATTAGAATTAGCCGTAATCATAATATGCATTTGAAAATCATAAACCTTAGATTGAGAACTTACAAGTTGTGAAATAAAATATTCTAAAGACTCATAATCTTGTCTTAATCTTTCTTGAATTGTACGATCAAATTCTTGTTGATATCTAGCTTTAATATCAGCAATTTCTTTGTTTAGCATTTTTTGGATAACACTAAATGGCATTGGAATATGTTTAATTACAACCTTAACACCCGATAAACTAGTTAAACTAGCTAAATAAGCCGGAGTTATAAATTTAGGATAAGAAACAACTGTTAATATAGTTGCATACTTATCACTAATAACAAATTCACTCGCTTTAAATTCAAGCCCCTTAGGAGCAATTTGACTTTTAATATCCATTAAGCTAACACCGTCCCAAAAGTAGTTGTTTGACCACCATTTAAGAAATTATCCAAAATCATTCTTAAATCATCATTAGTCGTTTGATAAGCCACTAAACCAGCACCAGCTAACGTGTTGATTAAGTTCCTAATACGTTTTTGAATAATATCATCCTTTTTATCTCTAAATAAAATGAAGTATTCTGTATCAACTATATTATTATTCATAAACATATTTCCCTTATTAATATCTTCCATAATTAATTTTCTTTTAATCGGAGATTGTACCTGATTATATAACAGTTCTAATTGCGATAAATAAACATTTATATCAACAGGACGATCAGCAACAATTGTCCAAAATTCATAATCAATTGTGTTATAAACATTTCTTAAACTAGAAATAACATTTTCTTGAGTTCCAACATCCAAGATAAAAATATTTCTAGGAATTATTTTAACACCAGTCACTTTAAAACCATTATCTAATAAAATCATTCCATTTTTAATATCTTTTACTGGAATATCATCATTTGTATATTTACTTTTGTTCGCCATCGTTAGCACACCAACCTTTCCAAATGAATCTTCTTTTTTCTGTATAAAATATATACAACGTTAGTATCAGCACTCTAATATTGTGGTAATTAGGGATAGGTAATACTAAAAACCCGGTAATAGCTACTGGCGCTAAAGCCGCTATAGCAATTACAATACTCTGATCTATTGGTAAAACCAATAACAGAAACAAAGTTATACCTATTCCTAAACCAAATAATAATAAATCAAATTGTTTAAACAATCCAAATATTAATAATGATTTTTTAGAGTTTGCTGGAATTAAATAATTATTCATTTTACCCCATCCTTTTTATTCT
>CAYJJY010000020.1:11622-16915 GCA_964370615.1 uncultured Muribaculaceae bacterium | reverse complement strand
TTGTTTCGCAAATAATAATGCTCCAAAGATAATAAATACTCCTACTAAAGGATTTACTTCCTCTTCTACACCAGAAACAGCATTTACAAATGTTAACTCGATATTTGTAATCAAGAACATTACAAAATATATAGCTAATAATCTAATAAATAAATCTAAATAAACTTTAATAACTGATTGTAACCATTTATTAAATATTCCTTCACCTTTTTTAGGATCCAATCTTGACACTATTGGAATAGGAGCAACTAATTGATAAAACCCTAACTTAACACTACGTAAGGCAATATCAAAAGCAAATATAACAAATATCCAACAGATAAATCCCCCTGCAATAGTTGATATAAAAGGCATATATTCCATTACATATTCATTTGTATTAGGATTTCTCATTGACATAACTGATGAGTTCAAATAAATACTACTGCTTTTTAAAGCATATCCATTTTGAACTGTTTGAGTTAATAATTGATAATCTGAATTTTCTAAACCCAATGCACTTTGACATTTACTATCATCAACATCACCAAGTGTTGTAAGTCCTGCACATGCCTCATCATAAGAAGGATCTAAATAATAAAAAGCTCTAATTACATTAAACGAAGTATTGGCTCCTGGATCTACTGAAGCAATTAAATTATTTTGACTTCCAATACTAGTAAATATTTTTTCTATTGTTCCATCTCTTAGAATAATCCTTTGCAATTCCATCGCTTGGCCAAATAACCAAGGCGTAACAACCAGTAAAGTCAAACTAACAATAATATTAGTAATTAATTTAGAAAAACCTTTTGATTTATCCATGAATTCGTTAGGATTAACAATATATGTTAGTAATGAAAAACTAACTTTAAATAACATAAAAATACCTAGTAAAGCATAAACTCTAGATGCAAATTCCACAAATATCTCTTCTGTAAATATAGTTGTTTCTGCAATAGTAACTATTAAGTTATAAACAGAAACCATAAACCCATAAACTATGTTATCTAAAAATGCTGAAACAAAACGAAGTAACGGTTCTAAAAAATCAAACATTATATTTCCTCCTAAACGATGTAATACATATGATAATTATATCAAAATTACTATCAAAATACAATTATAAAAGCAAAAAAAATAAACCTTGTAAAAGGTTTATATTAATTACAATATTCAACACCGTTGATGAAACAATCAATACACTCAGTAATGCTTTCGTTTTCATCACCAGCTACTAAACCGATGATCATTCTTACAATGAAAATAACCATAAATAAAATTACAGCAGCAATAATTCTTTTAATAAAAGTTTGTTGCCCTTTTTTAATTTCATCTTCTTTTTGAGCCATAACAGCTTTACCTAAATCTAACATTCCAAAAATAATTAATAAAATTGGAATAACTATCTGGATTGCTGTAACAACTGTACTAACTAATGTAGGAATACTACCATCAAACGATAAACCTTCAATCCCTCCACAAGTATAATAATCTAATAAATACATAAAATTCCTCCTAAATACTATAAATATAGTACACTATATATTTTTTTTTGTCAATATTTTAAATAAATTTAACCACATTGATAACTAGTAAAACAATCAATACACTTAAACATATTACCTGTATCTGTAGTATCAGCTACCATTCCAATTACTAATTTTACAATAGCTACTACAAAAAACACTAAAATTGCTACAATAACTCTTTTAATAAAAGTAGTAGTTCCTTTTTTGATATCATCATCTTTTTGAGACATAACCGCTTTCATAAAATCAAGCATACCAACTACAATCAAAATAATTGGAACTGATATTTGTAAAATTGTAATTATCGTACTACTAATACTAGCAACTTTTAAAGGTAATTCAACATCACCACACGTAACAGAACTGTAAGGTGCAGCAAACACAACTGAACTACCAATTAAAAACAAAGATAAAGTAAATAAAACCTTTTTAAACATTAAAATAAGCCCCATTTCTTTTTAGATTCTGTAGTTTGAGCCTCTTGTCTAACAAAGCCAATCTTATATAAAAATCCATCTAAAGTAGGAATATAAGCATCCCTTTCATTTAAAGCAGGTAAATTATAAGTAAATTTAATTTTAGCTTCATATTCTAACTCTAAAACTTCTTTGTTTGATAAAACACTTTGATTTAAAACAATAATACGATCAGATACATTTTTAAAAGCACTCTTATTTAAATGCATCATTTTATTTAATTTTAAAATCGAAGGTTCAACCAAATAAACAATTTCTCTTACCATACCAAGCGCTAAAGATGAAGAACCCATATCAACAATTACAACATCCTTATCACTATTATTCATGATAAATTGACTAAGTTCAGCCGAACTAACACTAAATAATCTTTTATCATTGAAATATTTAAAATCAGCATTATCAACTTCAACCGCTACCGCATTATAATTTTTACACAAATTTCTCATCATTAAATAAGATAAAGTTGTAGCCCCTGATTTTTCAGTTAAATTCTTAACACCTATAACACGACAACCTTGTCCATAATCAGATTGAACTGAAACTGGAGCAACTGCTGTATTAATCTGATGATACTGAGCTACATGACGATAAGAATTCGGAGTATTATACAAATACATAATCCCCTCAGCATTTTTAGTAAAATTATAAATACCCATTGAAATTAATTGCGACAAAAATGCAGTTGAAGATGAATCATCCACACTCGTATTATCTAATAATAAAATTAATTTATCCATATCTAAAGCTATAGATAATTTTTGTAAAGTTGTAATATCATTATAATCTTTTAAAGCTGTAATGTCTAAAATCATTCTTTGATAAAAGAAATTTTTAAAAGTTTCAATAATTTCTTCAACATCAAATTGACCATTTAAAGATTTAATAACATCAACATTCAAACTTTCTAATATACTTTGTTGTTTATTCCCAATTAAAACATTCATCTTTTATCAACTCCATCTAAGTCTAATAATAAACGGGTTTCACCATATAAAGGAATTTCAATCATATTTCCAATTATAGGTATATCTAAAGTTACAAAAGTAGTAACCCCATAATAAGTCCCCTTCACATCATCATATCGGTATACACAATAACCATAATCTGATTGTGATTCTAATAAAACATTTTTATCAGAAACTTTATTACAGTTAGGATTTTCAATTAATCTGTAACCAATTGCTGACAAATTTTCATCTATTTCGATAGCAGCTAACTCAGTATAACCACCATGCTCATCTAAAATATCTAATATACGATTACGTATTTTAAAACCCTTGGTAAATGCAAGAGAACCAACGTATAAAGCTATAAATACCCCAGTAAATATAAGTACTAAATTAACTATAAAAGCTGTTGAGATTGACTCTTTCAAATACATCACCTTCCATACCAATTATACTATAAAGATTATAATTTAACAATATTTTTTATTAAATTCGACAATATATTACAAAAAAAAGAGTAATTACTCTTTTTCTAATAAATCTAAATTTTTAAATATTAATTTTAATAATTTTTCATCTTCAATTGGTTCTAAAGTAATGGTATCACCATTAATAACTTCTTTTAAGAATTTAACTTCCTCTGTTAAATCAGATTCATCATCAGTCACACGAACAAGAACGTAATAATTATCATTCTTGTAAATAGCCTGTTTAGAAACTATATATTTACTTCCGTCATTAATTTCAAATATTTTTCCAATATTATTTACCATATTATCTAATCACCCCTTGATTTTCTATAGTATTTTCTGTACTTGCAGCTTCTACGTAAGTTCCATTAGCTAAGTTTTCCATATCTTCCATACTCATATTAGCTAAATCAACAACCTGCTCATTAGCACTATAACTATTTAAGAAATCATCAACATTAGTAACTTCAACTACTGGCTCAGCAGTATCAGCAACTATTGCATCAGTTGCATTTTGAGTTGCTGCATCATTAAACACTTGATCCATTGGAATAAATTCTTCATCAAGAACAAATCCCGGTTCAATTGTTTGATTATCTCCAACTTCTGGAGTTACTTCTGGTGTAACCTCTGGAGTTACTTCTGGTGTAACCTCTGGAGTTGGCTCGACAGGAATTTCAGCAACAGGAGTGTCTGTATTTAATTCTTCAGTAGTTGAAGGTGTAGATTCCGGAGTAATCTCAGGTGTAACTTCTGGAGCCACCTCTTCAAATTCAGGAACACCATAAATTGAATAATCCCCTAAATCAACAGAATCAAATTCTAAATTAATAGTTCCATCTTCACCATAAGTAATATTTTCTAAACCTTCAAATGTACTATAATCAGAATTATATTCACCCATATTATCTATGTATCCACCATTTGTAATTACATATTCTTGTCCATCAGGTCCAGTAAATGTCATAGTCTCACCTGGTTTAACTTGAACACCAGTATATGTTGGTTCTGGGTTTTCAACCGTAGGCTCATCCATACCATCTTTATCAAAAGTATCTTCAGGAGGAGTTGCTCCACCAGGTTGTAAATTACCTTCTTTATCATAGTAGTCGTAAGTAACTTCTTCTTCAACACGATTTTCTTCTTCTAAAGCTTGTTCCACTTCTTTTTCAGCTTCTTCAACTTTTTGTTCAAATTCTTCTTGAACTTGTTCTTTTTCAGTGTAATCATACTCAGTAGTACTTCCAATTACATCACCTGAAGAAACAGACCCTGAAGTTCCACCAGTATTTCCTGTATTACCAGTACTTCCTGAATTACTATTAGTATTTTCATTTGGAGTAATTTCTGTATCAATTATATCTCCTGGTTTTACAGTAGGAGTTTTTTCAACACTTTGATTATCATTAATGTTTCCATTTATAAAATCATCACTGCCAACAACATTAGAACTTCCATTAGTTCTTGGAACATCGTCACCAAGACCTAAAATATGATTTTCAGAATCTAATCCATCACCTAAACCATTATTTGAAATATTTGGATTTCCGCCAATGATACTATCAATTTGGTTATCCAAATCACTCTCTAATTCCATATTAGATTCCGATTCAGTTCCAATATTATTATCATCTATAACAGCTTTATCTTTATGATTTCCAATAATAGTACCACCAATTAAGAAAAGACCTGCTGCTGTTAATATTAACATTGTCGCACGATTTGAACGAAGTTTTTCTAGTAAAGATTTGCTGGCATCTTTTACTGTTCGAACAATCATGACACCAACTTTTTGCTTTTCTTCGTTTTTCTTAGTTTCATTATTAAAATCATTGGCACTTACTTTTTCTGTTGAATTTGGAGTAGTACCAGGTCCGTTATTAGTG
>CAYJJY010000020.1:0-11522 GCA_964370615.1 uncultured Muribaculaceae bacterium | reverse complement strand
ATTGGCACTTACTTTTTCTGTTGAATTTGGAGTAGTACCAGGTCCGTTATTAGTGTTTGTTATATTTTCTGTTGTAGCACTTTTTGCATTGTAATATGCTCCAATAAGAGAATCTTCTGGTAAAACACCAATTTTGTCTTCAGTAGACTTGCCTTGTAAACTATTATTTTTTTCTTGATAATCTAGATATTCGTCGTAATCAACAAACATATCTCTTTGTTCACCTAAATATGCAGAATTATTAAATTCTTTTTCTTCTTTTTGAGCTATTTCAGACCCAAGGTCATTATTAGAACTTACTTGTTCCCCTGCATTCTTTACATTATAAAAACTATCAGTAAAAGTTTCTATCCCAGTATCACCAATTTCTCTTCCAGTATAATTACTTTTTTCCATTGTTGCATTTTTTTCATCTTTATTTTCATTTGAATGAATTTCAGACTCATTAATATTTGATGTAGAGTTTGTTATTTCTTCTTTAATACCAGAATCATTATTCAATTTAGCATTTAAATCAATAGTTTCACTAGGTACATTTTCAATACTAGATGGTATAGAAATATTTGAATTAATAACATCATTTTTTTTCATTTCTTCTAAACGAGTATTAACCTTAGTTAAGACTCTTTCAGTTCTTTTTTCAAATGATTTGTTATATTTATCTCGCAGTCTTTCAGTATTTAAAGTTAACATCAATTTATCATTTTTCAAATCTTCTAGTCTTTCTTGATCTTTAGCAATTAAATCTAAATCAGGTTTATCAACATTTAAAGATTTTTCTTTATACTCATTTGATTTAGCATTTAAATCATTTATTTCTAATTTTTTACTGATTACTAATTTATCGTTAGTTAAATTAATAGCTTTAGTTGCAGACACTTTTTCAGTTAATTCTGAAATCAATTCGTTTTTAGCATTAATTTCATCTTTTAAATTAGTTTCTAATTCAATATATTCTTCAACTGTTTTTTCAGTAACACCACCTACAGAAGCAATCATCTTAGATTCTTGAATATCTAATAATTCTTGTTCTTTATTAGCAACTTTGGCTTTTTCAGATTCGATTTCATTTTCTGTCATAACAATCATAGTATTGTTAGAACGTTTATTTTTCTCAATTTCTATTATTTCTTTACCAATATTAGCAGCTTTATCATCAACAATACTTTTTTCAGCTAACCATAAAACTCTAGATAAAACTGGAGGTAAGTAATTATTTTCATTAGCTAATTTGGTTTCTAAATCAGCTATTTCCATAGAAAAATTTACTAATTCTTGTTCATTTTTTTCGATTTCAGCTAAAAGTTCTGAATTATCAGCATTCAGTAATTCTTCAGTATCTTTTTTATTAATAATGTTTTTAATTTCAGCTAAACGAATTTCATCTTCTTTAATAGCTGACTCATTAACATTTTCAACATCTAAATTAGCTTTTTTTGAGTTTAATAAAACTAAAGTATCATTTAACTCAACTTCATTTTGATTAATGAAGTCAATTTGATTGTTAGCAGACTTAATACTACTCTCATAAATTTTTCTCTCATTTTGTAAATCGATAATATGATTAGTAATTCTTGTCTTCAATACATCATCTGTTGCTTTTTCTAATTCACTATTAAGTTCACTTAAAAAACCATTAGTAATTTCTAATCCTTCTTCTAATCTTTGAATTTCACTAGTTTGATACTCTAAATTAATTTTATCCTCTTCTAGTTCCTTTTCAATATTTGAAATTTCATTAACTACATTAGCTAATACTTCTTCATGATTTTCTTTATAATTTTGCTCTTTATTCGCTAATCTATTTTCTAATTCATTAGCTTCATCAATATATTTTTGGATATCCATCTGTCTTTCCCCCTATATAACATAGTTTGTTTTAAACAACAAAAAATTTGTTGATAAAACACTTATGTATATTATATATTGTTTTTGATTTTTTTGCAACTATTTGAATATTTAATATATTTTATTTTACAATTACTTTATTCTAAATAATCAATTGTAAATTTTTTAATAATCTCAGCCAATTTTTCGTGATAATGTTTTTGCTGTAACAAATATCTTTCATTACTATTACTTAAAAAACCAAGTTCAATCAAAACCCCTGGAATTTCAACCCTTTGATACATATAAACATCATTTATTTCCTTATTACTTCTATCCGTTTTTAATTCACTTGAAAACATTTCTTGTAAACATTCAGCAATTATTTTATTTTCTTCTAAGTTATCAGAATAAAAAACTTGAGCACCAAACCAACTAGAAGATTCGATTGCATTCAAATGCAATGAATAATAAATATCAGCCTTAGAATCATTTATTAAATTAACCCTTTGAAATAAATCGCTTCTTTTTCTATTATCTGTATTAGTAACTGATAAATCGTAATCACCATCACGTGTTAAATATACAATAGCACCATATTCTTCTAATTGTTTTTTTAATTCTAAAGCAATCTCTAAATTTAACTCACTTTCATAAACACCATCATAAACAGCCCCCGGATCAGCACCTCCATGTCCAGGATCAATATAAATAACCTTACCCAATAATTCCAAATTATTAGCTTTTACAATACTAAAACCACTAATAAAAATTAAAAAAATAAAAAAATAAGTCACATTTTTAATCACATAAATCACCCTATTTAAATATATACTTTTTAAGTATTTAAAATACAAAAAAATAGTTGCATAAAACAACTATTCAATTGCAAATTCCACTGCTACATAAAATATATCATTATTATCAGTATCAAAATCTTTTACTAATCTATAAATTCCTTTTTCTAATTGACCATAAGAAAAATATAAATCAATTTGCTTACTTACAACTTCATCAGGTTTTAACCCATAAAGTGGCAAGGTAAATAAAAGTTCATTAGGAGGTAATAATTCATACCAATCATTACCTTGTTTTATCTCAATGAAAAATGGATTACCATAAAAATATGTGTCGTTTTCACTATTATTCTTAAAATAATAAGGTAAATATCCATCACTTATTAAATCGTTATATTCATTATAATCAATTAATAATTCAACATCACTAGAATTTTCAACATTAATACTCGATAACTCACCAATTGTAGAAATTTTCTTTTCTGTTATATAATTTATATCATATTTATCAAGATCATCAAGCGTTATATCAACCAAAAATGCATCACTAATAAATTTTTCACTTCCATCTTCATATTCAACAACTATTTTATCTTTTTTTAAACAATTAAAATAATAAATATTATCCCTATCTTCATAAAAATAATCAAGTGCCTCAGCACATACCAAACCATCTTCTTCAACTCTATCAATAATATTTACAACTGAATTACGAAGATTTCTTTCATATTTAAATAAGGAAAACCAATCACCAAATTTATACTCACTATTTGGCATTATTCCTTCTTTATAACTAATACCATTATCAAGCGAAAATCTGTAACCTAAACCAATATATTCCGCTTCATCACTAGCATCAATTAAAATCATAAATATAGGCATTTTTTCGTTTTTTATCCTAATATAATCCGTTATACAAAATGAAAATGAAACTATTATTACTATCCCTAAAAGAATAGTTATAATTTTTTTGACACCTGATTTAACTTCATCTTTTTTATAAAAAACAACTAAATCACAAATAATATAAAATACAAAAAACAATCCATGAGTCCAATACGGATCAAAAATATTATTAAAAGACCTCACACTAATAATAAATGAAATGACAATTGGTATAATCGCTATTAAGCTTGCAAAATTTTTATTTTTATAAAGTAAAATACCTGAAAACCAAAATGCTATATTAATCCCCACAGCACCCCAAGTCATCATATCAAATTCAGTAATTATCACAAATAAATTTAAAAAAGTAAATAACACGGCTGGAATAGTATAAATATTAAACAACAATTTTTTATCTAATTTAAAATTCATATACACACCTCTATCATTAATATAGCACATAATAAAAAAAAATAAAATTCAAAAAAAATAGTTGTTAAAAACAACTATTCACATTTGAAACCTTCATCTTCTAAAGACTCTTTAGCAAATTCGATATCACCAGAATCATTAAATCCCATATCTTCTAATTCATCTTTATCAGCAGTTTCAGCATCTACTAATAATTCAATTAAAACTTTAGTTCCATCTACAGATGCTTCACATTCGAAACCATCCATACCAAACTCTGAGCAAAAATCTTCAACATCTTGTTCTTTTAATTCATCCTCAGTATAATAACCGTCAAAATCTAAAGTCATATCCATTTCTAATTTTTGTAAAGTTTCACCTTTTGAATCATAAATAGCTTCCAAGCTAGCACTTTGTCCATCTTCTTCCATAGAACAAGTTAAAGTTTGTGTTCCACAACCTGTAGCTAAAAATAAAATAGCAAATCCACCTAACATTAATTTCATATTTTTCATAATACTCCTCCAACTAGTAATTCTATTACCATCTTAAATACTACACTGATTAAAAATATAAGTCAATACATTTTTCACAAAACATTCACATAAATTTTTAAAATAAATTCCAAATCTTACCATTAGGCAAATCATAGTTAAAAGATAAAATCTCTTTAGTAACAGGATGTATAAATGATAACCCACTTGCAAATAAACAAACAGGCACCTTCACTTCCCCACTACCATATTTCATATCACCAATCAACGGAAAACCATGATAAGAAAACTGAACTCTAATTTGGTGAGAACGACCAGTTTTTAAATTAATCTTAACTAAAGAATAATTATAATCTTTATTATATTTAACAAGTTCATAACTTAAAGAAGAATCCTTACCATATTTAGAAACTTTAGTAATATTCGTTTTAGAATCTTTTAATAACTTATCACAAAATTCCCCACCTAAAGCCTTACCACTTACAATAGCGTGATACTCTTTTTTAAGTAAATTATTACGAACTTGTTCACTTAATCTCGAAGCAGCTTTACTAGTTTTAGCAAACACCATAACCCCAGATACCGGTCTATCCAAACGATGAACTAAACCTAAATAAACATTTCCTAACTTATTATACTTTTCTTTTAAATAATCTTTCAACATATTAAGTAAATCATAATCCCCACTACTATCCTCACAAACAGGAACATTAACAGGTTTTAAAACAACTAATAAATGATTATCTTCATATAAAATATTAATCATTTTCCCAACGACCAAATATACCACAAGGTAATACTAAATTATTATCAGTAATAGGTAAACCAATTTCTGAGGCTACAACACTACCACCATACAAAGGCTCTAAACTAGTTTTTAAAATATTATATAAAACCGTACTAGAAATACCAGTAGTGTAAGCATTAATTAAAAAGAATAAAGGATTATCACTTAATATATTTAAACATTCCTTAATTAAAATATCTAAATTAGTTTCAAACTTCCATAACTCACCATTAGGACCACGTCCATAACTAGGAGGATCCATAATAATAACATCATATTTATTTCCACGACGAGCCTCTCTTTGAACAAATTTTAAACAATCATCAACAATAAAACGAATATTCTTATCTTCCAAACCTGACAAAGCCATATTTTCCTTAGCCCAAGCCACCATACCTTTTGAAGCATCAACATGTATAACAGAAGCCCCAGCAGAAGCACAAGCCATAGTCGCTCCACCAGTATAAGCAAATAAATTTAATACCTTAATTTCCCTTTTTGCGCCTTTAATTTTTCCCATTGAGTAATCCCAATTAAAAGCCTGTTCCGGAAATAAACCAGTATGTTTAAAATCAGTTGGACTTACTTTGAATTTTAACTCACCATAATTAATAATCCAAAAATCTTTTAACTTCTTATTGAAATCCCAGTAACCGCCACCTTTTTTAGAACGATGGTATACTGCATCAACATTATTCCACTTACTACTATCAACAGTCCACATCGCTTGTGGATCAGGTCTTCTTAAATAAACATTACCCCAACGCTCATACTTCTCACCATTACCAGCGCTTAAACATTCATAATCTTTCCATTTAATACTATATTTCATTTATATCACATCCATTAAAATATTATACCATAACTAAACAAAAAAAGCATAAATTACTTTATACTTTCAATAGCTTCTTTGATAACTTTAACCGAATTATTATATAACATTAACTCATTATCATTTAAATTAACATCTATAACTCTATCAATACCATTTCTATTAATAACACTTGGTACACCAATATAAACATCATTTTCATTATCATAACTAGAAACAGTAATAATACTATTTTCATCATCTAAAATAGCATTAGTAATTCTTACCAAACACATCCCAATACCATAATAAGTCGCACCTTTTCTTTTAATAATTTCATAAGCAGCATTTTTAACATCAGCAGCAATTTCTTCTTTTTCAACATCACTTAAAAAATCATTTATATTTTGTAACCCAATACTAGCATTACTCCAAGGAATAAACTCAGAGTCCCCATGTTCACCCATCACATAAGCATGAACATTTTTAGGACTAATATGAAGTTTTGAAGATAACAAATATCTTAATCGAGCTGTATCTAAACTAGTACCACTACCAATAACCCTATTATGACTAAACGAAGAATACTTCCAAGTAATATAAGTCATAACATCTAAAGGATTAGTAGCAACTAAAAAAATACCATCAAAACCACTCTTAATAACCTCATCAATAATTTTTTTAAATATAACACTATTTTTCTCAATTAAATCCATTCGAGTTTCACCAACTAACTGATTCGCACCAGCTGAAATAACTACTATATCAGCTCCTTTACAATCAGCATAATCACCAGCGACAACCCTTAATTTCTTAGGCGAAAAAGCTAAACAATGATTTAAATCCATAGCCTCACCAATAATTTTTTCTTTATCTAAATCAATTAATACTAATTCATCTAAACTATTTTTTTGATTCATTAAAGCATAAGCATAACTCATACCAACATTTCCACAACCAATTAAAACAACTTTACTCATATAATCACCATCCTAATCTTATTTTAACACAAAAAAAACCTATGAACAAGTTCATAGGAAAATAATAAAATATTATCTTTTTGAGAATTGTGGTGCTCTACGTGCTGCTTTAAGACCTGGTTTTTTACGTTCTTTAGCTCTCGCATCACGAGTAACAAATCCAGCTCTTTTTAAAGTTTTTCTATAACTGTTTTCGCTATCTTCATTAGGTGCATCAAACTGTAATAAAGCTCTTGCAATACCTAAACGAATTGCTCCAGTTTGTCCAGTAAATCCACCACCGTTAACTTTAACAGTAATATCAAAAGTGTTTTCGTTATTAGTTGCTACTAATGGTTGCATTAAATCCATAACATTAGTTTCATAAGGCATGAATTCTCTAACATCTCTACCATTAACAGTAATTTTCCCTGTACCAGGAGTCATTTTAACTTGTGCTACTGAAGATTTTCTTCTACCAGTACCAATATACATTTTTTCTTTTGCCATAAATTCCTCCTAATTCATTTCCTTTGGTTGTTGTGCTGTATGTGGATGTTCAGATCCTGCATAAACAAATAATTTTTTATACATTTGTCTTCCTAATCTATTTTTAGGTAACATACCTTTAATAGCTCTTTCAACCATTTCAACAGGATATTTATCTCTCATAGTTCTAGCAGTTCTTTCTCTTAAACCACCAGTATATCCACTATGATTATAATAGATTTTTTTATCTAATTTATTTCCTGTTAATTCAACTTTTTCAGCGTTTAAAATAATAACGAAATCTCCGCAATCAATATGTGGAGTGTACGTAGGTTTGTTTTTACCACGTAATACAGTAGCTATTTTAGTTGCTAAACGTCCTAATGTTTGACCTTCAGCATCGATTACATACCAATCTCTAACTACTTCTTCTTTTTTTTGCATGTAAGAATTTTTCATACTTTTTTTCCTTTCTTCTAAATAACGAATTGTCCCAAAACTCGTTAAATATGGGAATAATTTAAATGTACCAGCTATAATTATATAGAAATAACTATAAAAAGTCAATAATCATTTACCAAAAAAGTATATTTTAATCAAATTATTTACCACTATCACCATAGTTAGCTAAAACACGAGCCGAAGGATCATCAACATTACATCCATCCCACTCTTTATTAGGCATCCAGTAATCAACAATTAAACTACTTCTACCTTCATAAAAAGATTCAAATATTTCACGATATAATAACGATTCTTTCGTAAAAGGAATTTTATAACTATACTTATTTTTTAAACTTTCATACTCATCATCACTATATTTACTTTCAGCATAATCTTTTAAAATATCAACTAAAGAATGCCCAACAGCATCTGAAAAAGCCGCTTTTTCTCTAAATAAAATTTCTTCAGGTAAATAATCACCTTCAAAAGCCTTACGTAATAAATATTTACCTTGACCATAACTATTCATTTTGATTGAACTTCTTAACCCCATCACATAATCAACAAAAGCTAAATCAGCAAATGGAACCCTAGCTTCAATACTAGTACCAGATAAACAACGATCAGCTCTTAATACATCATACATGTATAACTCTCTTAAACGCTTTTCACTCTCTTTTTGAAACTCCTCTTCACAAGGAGCAAAATCAGTATACTTATACCCAAATAACTCATCACTAACCTCACCAGTTAATAACACCTTAACATCAGTATTTTCTCTAATCCATTTACAAATTAAATACATCCCAACACTAGCCCTAATCGTTGTAATATCCCAAGTCTCTAATTTTTCAATTACCTCTGGTAAAACTTTTAAAACATCCTCTTTCGTAATAATAACTTCAGTATGATCACTCTTAATATAATCAGCCACTATTTTAGCATATTTTAAATCAATAGCATCATCACTCATACCAACAGCAAAAGTTCTAATTGGTTTATCTAAATGTTTAGCAGCAATAGAACACACTAAACTAGAATCCAAACCACCACTTAATAAAAATCCAAGTGGTACATCAGCATCTAATCTTTTAATAATACCATCAGTTAAATACTTATTAATATTTTTATAAATGTCTTCTAAACTATCTTCAATTACCGTAACATCACTAACATCATGATATTTATGAAACTTACCCTTATAATAATATGTTCCAGGTTCAAAAGGATATACTAAAGTACATATTTCATGTAATGCTTTAACCTCACTAGCAAACATAATACCACCATCTGTTTTACTATAACCATAAAATAAAGGTCTAATCCCAATAGGATCACGAGCAGCTATAAAATCTTTACCATCAAACATAACCATAGCATACTCAGCATCCAACATTTTAAACATATCAAATCCATACTTTAAAAACATAGGAATTAAAATTTCACAATCAGATTCACTTTTAAAATCATAACCATCTTTTATTAATTCTTCCTTAATTTTTTTAAAGCCATAAATTTCACCATTACAAACACAAATCTTATCATCCTTTAAAAAAGGTTGCATCCCACTTTCACTAACACCCATAATTGATAAACGGTGAAAACCAAATACTCCTTTATCCTCAATAATTCTTTGCATATCAGGACCTCTATGAGCTATTTTCATAAACCCTTTTTTAAAATCCTTCATTTCCACTTTTTTTGTAGATACCATAAATCCACACATAAATATTCCTCCTCTATCACAGTTAAAGTAATAAAAAAACAGTCACTCGTCCTTCTATTAAAGAAAGGGACGAATAACTGTGAATATCCGCGGTACCACCCAAATTGCCAAATTAAATCAGCCACTTTTAGTTCTAACAAACCTATTAACATGGTAACGGATTACTGCCGGATTAGCCTACTTATTTTCGGTAATCAACTCCAAAGTGTTATTCATATATAATTCCTTATTAAGTTTCCACTATCCTTAACTCACTGTAAATTTCATATATATTACTTCTCTTTTTCAAAGTCATTAAAACAATAATATAACAATTTTAAAAAAATGTCAACCCCATATATATTATTCAAAAGTAACAAAAAAATACCACTCGGTATTTTAATCTATTTTTGTGATTACAATATATCCATCACCAACATTAGAATCAGGAAGCATATTTCCATTTACAAAACTATAGCCAGAATAATGGTTCTCACTACCTGTTAATGTACTATCAAATTGAGATGCAACACTACTGACACCTTCAAAACCTGAAATATATGAAGTTCCACCTGAAGCAACAGCAATATCTTTGACAGAACCAATTCCTCCAAAGTATCCGCCGCCTCCACCGGAACCAGCTATTGAATAATTCGTACTAGTATTTTCTCCAGTACCACCTACTCCAAATATCATGTTTTCAGTAACAATTTGTCCTCTCATATCTACTGATTGTATTCCACTACCAGGAGCACCTAAAGCTCCCCCCATAGAACCACTTCCACCACCTGCTACAATTATACGTGAATTTAATCCTTCAATATCATTCCAAGCACCAGAAATCAAACGAATATCTGTAGCACCTCCACCAGCACCAGCATCATCATCATCTCTAGTATCAGAACCACCTGTTCCTCCACCATTATATCCAGCAACACCACCAATCCCATTGTTTGTCAAAGTAGCATCGCCACCACGTCCACCTACATGAGCATATAATGTAACATTACTATTAAATGTAATTTCTCCTTCTACAATAGCTCCGCTACCACCTTCAGATAATAGCACAGAATTCAAGCTAGCTCTACCACCTTCGGCTCCTGCTAATATAAACTTATATGTTCCTGAATCCAAATTTATCACTTGCTCACTTCCAGTATACTCAATTATTTGAGTATTCTTGTCATAAACAAAAGTTATTTTAGCATAACCATTTCCAAGGTGACCCTTATTTAATTCATAAAATGAATCGTCTGGAGTCGGCATCAAAGCAAAATCTTCTTTTACATTAGACCAATTATAACCATGCCCATCAATCATAATAGGATTTAGAAATTCTAATCCTGAATAATGTATAGAACAATTTTTATCTAACGTACCTGTTGTACAACCATCTTTAGGTATTTGATCATTTTCATTTTTTATAGCAACAGCTCCTGTGTGTCCTGATATATATGATGAACCAGAAGAACCAGAACCTACAACACCTTCATTGTAAGATCCTCCTGAACCACCATAATATCCACCAGAACCTCCTGAACCATGACTCCATGTTTTATTTACGAAATCTACTTGTGGTGTTCCACCTATACCAAAACTTCCAACAGTTCCTTCTTCCTTTCCACTTCCTGCTTCTTTCGATTCTGTTTGTGTAGCTCCTTTAGCATTTGTATAAATAGGGTTCATACCTGGATATATATATTCCTGGCCATCATAACCAATTAATCCTCCACCAGGAGCTGGATTAGAAACAGGATTCATCCAATTTGAGTTTCCAACACCACCTGCTGCAACCATTATACGAGAACTTAAACTTGTTGAACTATCCCATTCACCACCTACAAGTCTGAAATCAGTAGCTCCTCCTGAACCCGCTCCTGCTGTTTCTTCAGGATAAAACGAAGAAATTCCTC
>CAYJJY010000019.1:0-18944 GCA_964370615.1 uncultured Muribaculaceae bacterium | reverse complement strand
AAAAACTTGCATTTACCTCTTTAACTAATAATAAAAAAATAAAATTGACTTGAATTTTTATTTTTGCTATAATAAATCCGAGGAGGATTTGTATGGAAAAAACAGTAAAAAAAGAAGAAAGTAACTTGAAAGGGATTTTAAAATTAATATTTAATATTATTTTTTGGGTAGCAATTATTGGTTTAGCGGTATTATGGATCGTGGAATTAATATTAGTAAGAAGTGATAAAGAACCATTATTTTGTATAAGTGAAGAAGTACATCAATATGATGATGGAATTGTTGAAGAATGTAATGGATTAGGTTACAAAGTAATAAACTACAAAAGAGATTCATTAACAGCACGTCAATTTGGACCATTTTTCATGGGAATTGAAGAGTAGGCGTTATAAATGGATTTTAGAGATATAAAAGAATTTTTAATAGATACATCAAAATACTTAATAGTAATAGCAGTAGTACTGTTAATAGTATTATATGTAGTCTCACTACAACAAGTGGTTGGTCCATCAATGGATCCAACATTAAAAGATGGTGATATATTAGTTTTAAGTAAATTTCATTATCACATTTTTGATGTAAAAAGAAATGATGTCATTGCCTTTAGTTATGATGATTCAAAATTTTTAATAAAAAGAGTTATTGGATTACCAGGAGAAACCATTTCCTACAAAGATAACATCTTATATATTGATGGAGTCGGATACACAGAGGATTTAGTACCTGATACTACCACAAGTGATTTTGATTTAACTGATTTTGGATATGACGTTATACCTGAAGATATGTATTTTGTGATGGGAGATAATCGAACAGATTCACTAGACAGTAGAGATTTCGGATTAATAAAAAAAGAAGATATAATAGGTAAAACATTATTAAAAATTTACCCATTTGATGATCTGAAAGTAATAAAGTAAACATTTGTTTATTTTTTTTATTTATTTATAAAAAATATTATGATACAATTTATAAAGGAGTGATAAAATGGCATATATAAAATACAAAGAAATTACTAAATATTTCAACTTTGAAAAAGAAATAGCAGTTGATTCATTACCAAAATACGTAACAGACTATATTGAAGAAAAAGAAGAAGTTTTAGGAGCTTATAAAAATATTCGTGATTATGCAGTTTTTACTAATTGTAAAATAATTTTATTCGATAAAAATCCTTTAGCTACTACCAAAAAAGTACATGTTATTCCATATATATCAATATCAACCAGTGCTATTTCATTCGGGGCATTTAAAGCTGATATATTAATGTCTTTAGATAGTGGTTACCCACTTAGAATAACATTCATAAAAATGAATGATGCTAAAAAAACAAACTTAAAAAATATCTATAAAAGTATGATGAAATTTAAATGCAATCAAAAATAGCTTAACAAGAGCTATTTTTTAATATTTTATAATAATAAATATCAAAATCATGATATAATATTTTAGAAAAGAGGTAAATTATGATATTAGGAAGTCACGTATCATATAAAAACGATACACAATTAATAGGAAGCGTTAATGAAGCATTAAGTTATGGCTCTAATGCCTTCATGTTCTATACAGGAGCGCCCCAAAATACAGTTAGAAAAGAAATAAATGAATATAAAACCGAAGAAGCATTAAAACTAATAGAAAACGTGATTGATATTAATAATATTATTGTTCACGCACCATATATAGTTAATCTAGCTTCAGGAAATGAATTTGCAGTTGAATTTTTACAACAAGAAATAAATAGAGTTCATCAACTAGGAGTAAATAAAATCGTTCTACATCCAGGAAGTTATGTTAAATTAACGCAAGAAGAAGGTATTAATAATATTATTACCGGATTAAATAAAATAGATAACAAAAACATCACTATTTGTTTAGAAACTATGGCTGGTAAAGGGACAGAAATAGGCCGTAATTTTGAAGAAATAAAAACTATAATCGATAATGTTAAATACGAATTAGGTGTTTGCCTAGATACTTGTCATATTAGTGATGCTGGATATGATTTAAATGATTTTGACAATATATTAAATGAATTTGATAATATAATTGGTTTAAAATATTTAAAATGTATGCATATTAATGATAGTAAGAACGAAATTGGAATGAAAAAAGATCGTCATGAAAATATTGGATTCGGAACAATCGGTTTTGAAAACTTAATGAAAATTTTATATCATGAAAAGTTAAAAGGTATTCCTAAAATATTAGAAACACCATATGTTCAAGGAACAAAAAAATCATATCCTCCATATAAATTTGAGATAGATATGATTTTAAAAAAGAAATTCAATTCTAATTTATTTAATGACGTAAAAAACTATTATAACGATTTTTAAAATAAATATATAGATTTTCAATTTTTTGATATTGATTCTCACTAAGTTTATTTTTCAAATCATCTAAAACTTCTCTAGGATTACCATAAATAATTGTTTTCCAATTATTTTTAACATGAAAATAAATTAAATTAACTTCATCATCATTTAGAAAAACACCATTTTTTAAAGCAAAATTATTTATATCACTTAAATCTATTTTTTTGATATAATCTTCGATAATTCTTTGCACAATATCACCCTGATATAATATATGCAAAAAAATAAAAAAAAGGAGGGTAAACATGAAAAAATATTATAAAAAAATATACAATGTTTCAAGTACTAAAAAAAATAATTCCAAAAAAATAATTCAAACTAGATACACGATGTTAAAAATATTTGTTTTTATTATATTTGGAATATTAATAACTGGTCTGTTTACCACTCAAATCATAAAACAGCAATATTATGAAAATAAAATCGAAGTACTATCAAAAAATGTTTCATACTCAACCTCAACACCACGAGGAAGAATTTACGACCGAAATGGAAATGTTATAGTAGATAATGTTGCAACTAAAGTAATTTATTATAAAGCTCCAATTGGCGTTACTACAAGTGAAGAAATATATTATGCCTACGAAATGGCTAAAATTATTGATTTAAATTATAGTTCGATAAAAGAAGATGATCTAAAAGAATTTTGGTTATTACAAAATAAAGAACAAGCTAATAATTTAATTACTGAAGAAGAATATCAATTACTAGATGAAAGAAAAATAACTCAAGCCGAAATTTATGACCTGAAATTAAGTCGAGTACCACTAGAAGAAATAGAAAATTATACAAGTATTGATAGATTAGCTAATTATATTTATAAGTTAATGAATACCGGTTATAGTTATGATGATAAAATAATCAAAAAAGATAATGTAACTGATGAAGAATATGCCCGAGTGGCTGAAAAGTCTACCGAATTAGTAGGATTTGAAGCTAGATTAGATTGGGAAAGAATTTATCCGTATGGAGATACATTTAGAACTATCTTAGGAACAGTTTCAACAACTGAAAGTGGTGTACCATACGAATTAAAAGATTACTATTTAAATCTAGGTTATAATTTAAATGACCGAGTTGGAACATCTTATTTAGAGTATCAGTACGAAGCAGTATTAAAAGGAACAAAAACAACTTACGAATTACTACCCGATGGAACTAAAAGAGTAATCGATGAAGGTAGTAGAGGAAACGATATTGTTCTTACAATTGATATTGAATTACAACAAGAAATCGAAAAAATATTAATTGAAGAAATGATTGAAGCAAAAAGTGATTTAAACACCAAATATTTTGATACAGCCTTTGTAATTATTACTGACCCTAATACTGGTGAAATATTAGCGATGGCCGGAAAACAAATAGAACAAATAAGCGAAGATGAGTATGAAATATATGACTATTCACCAGGCGTTATAAATCATTCAGTTACAGCTGGTTCCGTTGTAAAAGGAGCATCACATATAGTAGGTTATAACACTGGAGCTTTAACAATAGGCGAATTAAGAAGTGATGAATGTATAAAAATAGAAGCAACACCAATAAAATGTTCTTGGACAACGCTAGGTGTTAATAATGATATTTCAGCTCTAAAATACTCTTCAAATGTTTACCAATATAAAACAGCAATAAACGTTGGTGGCGGCACTTACAAATACGATGAAAGTCTAACTATTGACCCAGTAGCTTTTGATTTATACCGTGAAGTATTTTCAGAATTTGGATTAGGTGAATATACAGGAATTGACTTACCTAATGAAGCAATAGGATATAAAGGAAATAGTACCTTACCAGGACATTTACTAGATTTTGCAATCGGACAATACGATAATTATACAACTATTCAATTAAACCAATATATAAATACTGTTGCTAATGATGGTTATAGAGTAGAACCACACTTGTTAAAAGCAATCTACGAACCGACCAAAGAACCACTAACAAATATTTTATACGAAGAACAAACAACAATTTTAAATAAAGTAAATACCGAAGAACAGTATTTAGATCGTGTCCAAGAAGGATTTAGACAAGTAATGATCCCAGGGGGAACAGGATATAGTTATTTACCTTATCAAGAAAACCCAGCTGGTAAAACCGGAACTAGTGAAAGTTTTATAGACACAGATAATGATGGTATGATTGATACAGCAACAATGTCCAACACTTTTATTGGTTATGCACCTTATGACAATCCCGAAGTAGCATTTACGATAGTCACACCAGATATTTACTATGCGGAAAGCTCAAACACATCAAGAAGTCGTGTAAATAGCGAAATTTCTTACAGAATTTCACAAAAGTACTTTGAATTATTCGAATAATTTGTTATAATGGTAAAAGGTTATTAAAGGAGGGAAATTTAAATGGCTAAGAAAAAAGGCGAAGCAAGAGAAAGAGTAACTCTTCAGTGTACAGAATGCAAAATGGAAAACTATCGTACTGAAAAAAACAAAAGAAATACGACAGACCGTTTAGAGTTAAAAAAACATTGTCCTAAATGTAAAAAAACTACAGATCATAAAGAAAAAAAATAAGGAGGTAAAACATGTTTAATATCAATGATATAAAAAATGGTGTAACATTTATATTTGAAGGTAATATATATCAAGTTATAGAATTTTTACATGTTAAACCAGGAAAAGGTAGTGCTTTTCTTAAAACTAAATTAAAAAACTTACGTACTGGATCAACGATTGAAAAAACATTTAATACAAATATTAAGTTAGAAAAAGCTATGATTGATAAACAAAGTATGCAATTTTTATATGCTACTGGAGACGATTGTAATTTTATGAATATGGAAACATATGAACAAATAGAAATCAACAAAAAACAATTAGGTGATGACGCTAAATATTTAAAAGAAAGCTTAAATGTTGAAATCAGTTTTTATGAAGGTGAACTTTTAGGAATACTTTTACCAGAAAAAGTTGAATATGAAGTAACTGAAACAGAACCAGCTGTAAAAGGGAATACAACAAATAATGCCACGAAAGAAGCAATTTGTGAAAACGGACTATCAGTTCGAGTTCCTTTATTTATAAACACTGGAGAAAAAGTTGTAGTATCAACAAGTACTGGAAAGTACGATTCAAGAGCATAAGCTCTTTTTTGTTAGTATAAAATTAAAATTGTGATATAATAACAATATAAAAGAAGGTGAAATATGCGTTTTGAACCAGATGTTAATCTAGGATTAACCCAAGAACAAGTTAAAAAAAGAACTGAACAAGATTTTATAAACAAAGATGAAAGTATCAAAACAAAATCAGTTTCCAATATCATAAGAACTAATTTTTTAACTCTATTTAATATTCTTAACCTATCACTGGGTATTTTAGTCTTAATGGTAGGTGAAATTAAAAATCTTTTATTTTTAGGAATTGTATTTTGTAATGTAATTATTAGCATATTCCAAGAAGTAAGAACCAAATTAATAATTGATAAACTAACTTTACTAGCCACTAATAAAACCACTGTTTTAAGAGATGGGATTGAAGTTCAAATAGACAATGATAAAATAGTTTTAGATGATATTATAGTTTTAAAAAACGGCAATCAAATCGTCTGTGATGGTTACATAAAAAAAGGTCAAGTAACAGTCGATGAATCATATATTACAGGAGAATCAGAACCAATTAATTATAAACAAGGTGATTTCTTAAAATCAGGAAGTTTTATCTTAAATGGTAGCTGCAAAATAAAAGTAGAACACATTAAAACAGAAAATTATATAAATAAAATAAGTAAAGATGCTAAATATATAAAAAAATCGAATTCAATATTATTAAAAACAGTAAAAAAAATCATTAAAATTATATCGTTTTTTATAATTCCAATAGGTATCTTATTATTTTTAAATCAATATGCTTTAAATAATGATATTAAAACAGCTGTATTAGGTACTGTTGCCGCCATGATAGGAATGATACCAGAAGGATTAGTATTGCTTACCAGCACCGTACTAGCACTATCAGTGATTAAACTCTCAAAGTATAACGTTTTAGTTCAAGATCTATATTGTATTGAAATGTTAGCTAGAGTAGACACAATATGTTTTGATAAAACCGGAACCTTAACAGACGGTAAAATGAAATTACAAAAAACTGTCATTTTAGATAAAACAATAAATATTGAAAATATAATGGGGAATTATATTGAAGCAGTAGGAATCGAAAATAATACCATTCAAGCACTAAGTTTAAAATATAAAAAATATCTAAAACAAAAAATAACTAATATAATTCCATTTAATTCCAACAAGAAGTATAGTTCCGTTACCATAAATAACAAAGTATATAAATTAGGCGCACCCGACATTTTAGCTCCATCACTTGAAGAAATAATTAAAATAGAAAATAGAGTCATATTGCTAACTGAAAATGAAAAACCAATTGCTTACTTTATAATAGCTGACAATATTAAAAAAAGCGCTAAAAAAATGATTGAGTATTTTCAAAATCAAAATGTAAATGTTTTAATTATAAGTGGTGATAATTTAAATACCGTATCTAATGTAGCTGAAAACACAAACATAAAAGTAAAAGCAGTTGATTTAAGTAAAATAAAATTAACCGACAAAGTAGTTTTGAATAATAATGTTTTTGCTAGAGTAAATCCCATGCAAAAAAAAGAAATAATTACAATACTACAAAAAAATAATCACTTCGTAGCCATGACCGGCGATGGTGTAAATGATATCTTAGCTTTAAAACAATCAGACTGTGCAATAACTATAAAAAAAGGAACTGATATGGCTAAAAGTATCAGTCAATTAATTTTACTAGATTCTGAATACGATAGCATTCCTCATATAATAAAAGAGGGAAGAAAAACAGTAAATAATATGGAAAGAAGTTCAACTTTATTCTTATCTAAAAATATCGCCATGATAATACTAGCGATGATATTTATCTTATTTAATTTAACCTTTCCATTTGAACCAATTCACTTATCTTTAACCAATATGTTTGTAATCGGAATACCATCATTCGTACTAGCACTAGAAGGTAATTACGGTTTAATTAAAAATAACTTACTAATAAATATCTTTAATAAAGCTATTCCAACAGCCTTAATCTTTATTTTTAATATAATCTTAATGGCAGTAGTAGGAAGATTTTTTAATTTAGATTCACTTCAAACATCAACTCTAAGTGTTTACATGTTTGCTTTTAGTGGTTTTATGTTATTAGTAAAATTATGTATACCATTAACAAAGAAAAAAATGTTATTTTTAATATCACTAATAGGATTATTTTTCTTAACCACAATCATTTTAAAAGACTTTTATGAACTAACACAACTAACACTAGACATGATAATTATCTTAATAATATCAGCCATTACATCAGCGCTAATATATACATCATTATTAAATATATTTAAAACAATCATAAAAGAAAAATCACAAAACAAAAAAAATAACATATAATAATACAAAAATACTTGATAAATCGATTATATTTTGTTATAATTAATTTATCACGTATTATGGGTCTATGGCCAAGTTGGTAAGGCATGGGACTGCAACTCCCCGATCGTCGGTTCGAATCCGGCTAGGCCCTCCATAATGATTTTAACGAATACTTAATGTATTCGATATTATAAAAAATTGTTAGAAATAACAGTTTTTTTATTTTGAAATAATGAGCTTGTATAAAGTTAGTTAAAGAGGCAAGTGCAACTTGTAATAAATATTGTTAAAAGTAAAAAAATATGATAATATACTAGCAGAAAAAGGAGGGATTACCTTGAAAAATAAATTTACTAAAACTATTAAACTAACATTTATAAGTTCAATATTTTTAGTTCAATTATTAAATTACAAAAAAACCTCTTTAGCCTATAATGAAAAAAATGTTTTTTTAATAAAAGAAAAACAAAACATAGAAAATCAAATCGACATAAATAATTTAAAACCATATTTATGTTTAAATGAAATTGAAATCAAACCAATAACAATTTCTGATGACACAGATATACTAAAAATAATCGAACAACAATTGATTTACTTAGATATTAATATCAAAGACTCATTTGAAGATTATAACCAATTAAATGAGTTAAACCAAGAAACAGAAAAAATAAGTTTTAAAAAAAACGAGTATACTGCCTTAGAAATTTTAGAAATAATAAAAATCAATAGTGAGAATAAAGTTCAAAATATTTTCGGGTATTATTCATTTTTTAAAGACAATCCAAAAGCTGAAGAATTTATTTTGAACTTAATTGAAACATACTTAAACTCACCGTATTTAAATGATTACGACCTAGAAAAAATTTTAAAACTATCTATAATAAATAGTTCTTTTTACAAAGAAGGGTATAGTGCTTCATATAATGACGAGGAAGTAATAATAACATTAAACAAAACACCTTATACTGATTGGAAAGAACTAGAAGATGCTGAAAAAGGAATTATAGTACATGAATTTTCTCATCTACTTGAGAAGAAAAGCTTAAATAATTCATCAGAAATACTACCATCATATTTATCAGAAACAACAGCTAATTTATTTGCTAATTATTTAGGGTATGACAAAACTAAGTCATATATATTTTGTAGTCATCTTGAAGATACAATTTTATTATTAGCTTTCTCAAATCGAATCACAAGCGAGGAATATTTAACTAGTATATATGATAACGATATAAATGAGTTTTACAATAATTTAGGTTTCTCATCAATAAATCAAAAAGAATACCTACATAATATTATAAATACATATGAATACTTAGCTGATCCATATGAAAAAAACAATCAAGAAATTTATGACAGTCGTGAGAAAGGTAATATCGAGTTATACTTAACTTATAGCTTGTCTTTAAAGGCTTATCAAAACCTTCTAACAACTATGAATGAACAATCAACTTTCGAAGAAGATATAACCATCTTTAATATGATAAAAGAAAAATTTTTAAATAATGAAAATTTAAAACCTTTATTAGAACAACAACCAATATTAAAACTTAACTTTGAGCAAATAAGTAACACTGTTAATAATCAAATAATAGCACACCATAATATTACCTATATAAATAATGATGATTTTAATGGGTATGTAAAAAAAGAACAAGTAATAGATATAACAGGAGAACAAAGACAAAAAAATGCTTTTATTCCCATAAATTTTAAATCTGATATTCATATTAATTTATATGGGTATAATAAAATAAATGATGAGAAAAAATATATAAAATAAATAAAAAAATGTCAGCAATGACATTTTAATTTTCTTTAATGATAGAATGTTTAAGTTTAATTATTTTTTGTTTGTTATTAATATGCTTTGTATAAAAGTTTTCTAAAATTTCTTTGTTTTGTTTAGCATTATCCCAATTAAAAGATAAATTTTCCATTTTTTTAAGAAAATTAGAACACTGCTTATAAAATAAGAAATCAAGATTTAAACCAATCGGTAAAGATTCAATAATATGATTATCAATCATGTGATAGTGATTATTATCACCTAAAATTTCATCAAAACTCAAACTATTAGAACTATTATCCACTACAATATCAATTCTCAATCTACCTTTATCAAAAGAAACAAGATGATTTATATTAGGGTAATCTAGCAAAATAATTTCATTAGTATTGATTTTTTTTCTAAGTGCTTCAGTATTTGAAATATCATTATTTTCACTCTGAGATATGAAAGAAACGATAACGTCTTTTCCTGATTTAGTAATTGTTTTTTCATAAAATTTATAATCATGACCACTTAAAAATTTTAAATAACGAGCTAAATATTCTCCTGTTATTCGAGTAGATAACTTAGCTTCTTTGCTTGCTACCTCATCCAAAGAAATTGTTTCATTTTCATAAGCTTCTAGTAAAAAAAATAAATCATCCATATATTTTTGGTTAATATGAGTTATAAAGTTTTGATAATTTAATAAAGTCTCAGGAATTGATTCATGTTTTTTAATCTCCAAATTTAATTTTTTAAGATCTTCTTTGTAACGTTCATTACATTTGGTAATTTCATCAAGGATTAATTTCTTTTGTTTTTCTTTTAATTTATCATCCATACAATACTCCTTTATCTTAATTTAATTATAATATTAATTAAAACTAAAAGTCAATGATAAATAAAAAAATAAGCAAGGCTTATTTTTTAATAAATTAAATTATGTCTTTTATTTTCTAAATTATCAATATAATTAGTAACGAAAATTTGAGAATACATTTCATAATCAGTAAAATGAACTGTTTTTTTTGGATAAGTATCTAACAAGGCATTTAAAATAGCTACTAATTTATCTCGATATTTATTATAGTCTGTTATTCCATGACCACAACTTTTACAATCAAAATTCTTAAAACTTAAGTTATAAGATAAAGTACCATTCATTAAGTTCTCAATATAAATATTATTTCCAGAAGATTTACTCTCTGTACTATTTTTTCCTGAATATAAACGATCTGATTTTAAAATGATAATATCATTATTTTTAACAAGAACATTTAAAGCTTCAATCGAACAATCTTGAGATATAAATTTTTTAGTTACAACTTTAATAGTATAAGAAGTACCTTCACCACTTATTCTTAAAATTTTAAAACTATATTTATCATCTGTAATTAAGTTTAAATAAGTAGAAATTACATTACCAACCAATTCAACAGGTAATTTTAAATAATAATTTTCCATATTTATTCTACTATTTTTTTGCATTCTTCCTAAATCCATTTTGTACCTCGATTCTATAAAATTAATTGCTTAGTTTTGCCACCATCATCAATCTTGGATTCTTCAAATAAAATCTCATCGTAAAAAAGTTTTATTTGTTTCAAATAGGGGAACTCTTTATAAAATTCACTTAAGTCCCAATCGTTATAATCAATATGAAAATCCATTAAGTGACGTCTTAAAATAAACAGTTTACCTTCTTTAATTAATTTTAAAAGTTTTTTTCTTGATAATAACCCTATATCAGGTAAATCACAGTTTTTTAATTTAATATAATCTGCCCTTAATAAAGCAGTTTCAAAACCATATGGGTCCATACGAACTCCAGGAATTAAAATTCGAGATTGATATGAATCGTGACAATATTCCAAACCACTATAATTAGATAAAAACTGAGCAATTAATTTACCATTAAAATTCATTACCACATCATAATTGGTAGAATATTTATTATATTCTTCTTCAGAAGAATAATTTATATTTTCTAATCTAATGTTTCTTACAATGTGATCAACATTAAATTTTTTGTCTAATATTAACATTTTCTGCCTCCTTTTTCAAAAACAGCTTGATTATAATACCATTTAAATGGGATTGTGTCAAATTTACCACTATAAAAATATTCTTTTAACCAAAAAAAAACACTAAAAGTGCTTATTCTTCACGCATATCAACTAAAATTTCATGAATTAATTCTTCTTGATTATTTAAATCAATCGCTTCAATTCTATCCGCACGACATTTTTCAGATAATAATATCGATTTTACTTTATTAATAGCTGATTCTAAAACATCATTAACAACTACATAATTATAATTATTTATTTCATTAATTTCTTTATAAGCAGTTTTAAAACGATTTAAAATTATTTCCTTATTCTCTGTGTTTCTTTGATATAAACGTTTTTTTAGTTCTTCCATACTAGGAGGCATTATAAAAATAAATATTGCATCACTAATCAAATTATTGATCGATAAAGCACCATTAATATCAATTTCTAAAATAACATCTTTTCCTTCATTACGTTTTTTTTCAATTTCATTCATCGGTGTACCATAATAATTATTGTTATATACATTGTACTCTAAAATTAAACCTTGGTTTATTCTATTTTCAAACTCCTCTTTAGAAACAAAAAAATAACTAACACCATCAATTTCATTTTCTCGAGGTAACCTTGAAGTTAAAGAAATAGAAACCCAAATACTATCATCTTTTTTAAGTTCAGAAATAATAGTTCCCTTACCAGCACCAGACGGTCCAGAAATAACAACTAAAGATCCTTTTGTTTTTGTTTTAATCATGTAATTTTCTCCTTTAAAAAATTATAACAAAATATAAATTATAATTCAATATTTAATGTAATTTTTTTATTGTCAACGCTAATAAAACCTTCTTCTTTCAAATGTTTAATTTCTCGCATCAAAGCACATCTATCAACCGATAAATAACTAGCAAGTTCAGTAAAGTTAAAATTTAAATAAAAAGATTTTTTTAATTTTTTATTTGATAAAATAGTAAAATATGTAAGTAATTTTTCTCTAATAGTCTTTTTTGTAATAATCAAAACTCGTTCATAAGATTTATTAATATAAGTTATCATTATTTCCATAATGTTATCCAATAATGTTTTTTGATACTCAAAATTATTAAAATTAATAATTCGATCATACTCAATTAAAATAACCTCAGTATCTTCTAAAGAAACAATTCGTAATTCGTTGTTTTTTAAGTTAAACATTCTTGATTCAAAAATATCGCCCTCATTTAAAACCTCGACAATAGTTCTGTTACCATAATAATCAATTCTCTCGATATTAGCGCTTCCTTTGACAATAATACTTAATATATTAGCGTTGTAAACATTATTGATGACAGTCATGTTTTTTTTAAACGAAAGATGACTAGCTTCTAAATTACTTAATAATATATCAATTTTATCATCTGGAATATTTTTAAAAACTTTCATAAAAATCCCTCTTAAAAAAATTTTATCATTTTTTTTAATAAGTTGCAAATGCAACAAGTATTTTATTAAAAAAATGGTATACTCAACTTGTAACGTAGGAGGATTTATGAAAGTAATTAAACGTGATGGAAAGTCAGTAGACTATAACAAAGAAAAAATCAGAAATGCTATTATGAAAGCAAATGGTGATGTTTCTAAAAATGAAACAGCTTCAGATGAAGAAATAAACCAAATCATTTTAGATATTGAAACATTAAATAAAAAACGTATGTTGGTGGAAGATATCCAAGATATAATTGAAACAAAATTAATGGAAATAGGGAAGTATGAATTAGCTAAACAATATATAACTTACCGTTATACACGTGCTTTAGTTAGAAAAGCAAATACAACCGATGAATCAATTTTATCTTTAATTAAAAATTCTAACCAAGATGTTATGGAAGAAAATTCTAATAAAAACGCTTATATAGCATCAACGCAAAGAGATTTAATCGCTGGTGAGGTATCAAAAGATATAACTAAACGTATCTTATTACCAGAAAAAATCACAAAAGCTCATATGGACGGTGTTTTACATTTCCACGATATGGATTATTTTATCCAACCAATCTTTAATTGTTGCTTAATAAACGTAGGTGACATGTTAGATAATGGAACAGTTATGAATGGTAAGTTAATCGAATCACCAAAATCATTCCAAGTAGCTTGTACTATTATGACACAAATCATAGCAGCAGTAGCTAGTAGTCAATACGGAGGTCAATCAGTTGATTTAAAACACTTAGGTCGTTATTTAAGAAAAACTAAAGATAAAGTTATAAAAAAACTAAAATCTTTAAAATTAGATATAAGTAAAGAAGATTTTAATAAAATAGTTGAACAACGTGTTAAAAGTGAATTAAAAAGTGGAGTTCAAACAATCCAATATCAAATAAATACATTAATGACAACAAATGGTCAATCACCATTTGTAACCTTATTTTTAAATTTAGAAAAAGGACATGAATTTGAAGAAGAAATAGCTTTAATAATTGAAGAAGTTCTAGAACAAAGATATATAGGTATAAAAAATGAAAAAAATGTTTATATAACACCAGCATTTCCTAAATTAGTATATGTTTTACACGAACACAATAATTTAACAGGTGGTGAATATGATTATCTTACTAAATTAGCGGTAAAATGTTCAGCAAAAAGATTATACCCAGATTATATAAGCGCTAAAAAGATGAAAGAAAATTACGAAGGTAACGTCTTATCACCAATGGGATGTCGTTCATTCTTGTCACCATGGAAAGATGAAAATGGTGAATATAAATTTGAAGGTCGTTTCAATCAAGGTGTTGTAAGTTTAAATCTTCCTCAAATAGCAATTTTAGCTTCAAAAGAAAAAACAGAAGAAGAAAAAGTAGCGAAATATTATGAAATATTAAATGAAAGATTAGAACTTTGTAAAGAAGCTTTAATGTGTCGTCATAATGCATTATTAGGAACATCAAGTGATTGTAGTCCAATCCACTGGCAATACGGAGCAATAGCACGTTTAAATAAAGGTGAAAAAATAGATCAATACTTAAAAAATAGTTATTCTTCAATCTCTTTAGGATATATTGGAATTTATGAAGCAACAAAATTAATCACTGGAGAATCACAAACAAGTGATAAAGGTAAAAAATTTGCTATGGATTTATTAAGATATCTAGAAAAAGTATGTAAAAAATGGAAAGAAGAAACTAAAATAGGTTTCGCTCTATATGGAACACCATCAGAAAGTTTATGTTACCGTTTCGCATCAATCGATGAAGAAAAATTTGGTAAGATTACAGATGTAACTGATAAAGGATACTACACAAATTCATATCACGTTGATGTTCGTGAATGTATCTCAGCCTTTGATAAATTAAAATTAGAAGCAGATTTACAAGCAACGACATTAGGAGGAGCAGTAAGTTATATAGAAATTCCTAACATGCAAAATAACTTAGAAGCTCTAGAAGAAATTGTTAAATTCATTTATGATAATATTCAATATGCTGAATTTAATACTAAAAGTGATTTCTGTCATGAATGTAGCTACGAAGGTGAAATGATTATAACTGATAAATTAGAATGGACATGTCCAAACTGCGGTAATAAAAATAAAGACAAAATGAATGTAACAAGAAGAACATGCGGTTATTTAGGGGAAAATTACTGGAATAAAGGAAAAACTAAAGAAATAAAAGAAAGAGTTTTACACCTATAATGTTTTATTCTAAAATAAAAAAAAATGATATTTCAAACGGTAGTGGAGTAAGAACTAGTATATATGTTTCTGGGTGCCGTAACTTCTGTAAAGGATGTTTTAATAAAGAAACATGGGATTTTAAATACGGACAAGAATTCACAGATGAAACTTTAAAAGAAATAATTGATTCAGCTGATTTTAATCACATTCAAGGATTAACAATACTAGGTGGTGAACCACTAGAACCAGAAAATCAAGAAATGGTTTTAAAAGTAATTAAAGAATTTAAAAAAAACTACCCTAAAAAAGATATATGGTTATTTTCAGGATACTTATTCGATGAACAAATAAAAAAATGGCGTCAAGAATTACCTTACACAGATGAAATAATAAAAAATATAGATGTTTTAGTTGATGGTCGCTTCGATGAAGATTTAAAAGATATCGACTTAGGCTTTAGAGGTTCATCTAATCAAAGAATTATTGATGTTAAAAAAACATTAGAAACAAATGAAATTATATTACATGAAAAACAAAATAATAAGGAGAATAAGAAAAAATGGAAAAAAGAACAAGAGGATTTGAAATAGCAAAAGGATTTGAAGATAAAAATATAAACTTACCAGTAAGAAAAACTCTTCATGCTGCTGGATACGATGTTGAAGCAGCAGAAGATGTAACTATTCCTGTTTTTAAATCAGGAATGAAACCAACTTTAATTAAAACAGGGCTAAAAGCATATTGTCAAGATGATGAATATTATATGTTAGCCAATAGAAGTTCTAACCCTTTTAAAAAAGGTTTAGTTATGGCTAATTCAGTAGGAATTATTGATAAAGATTATTACAATAACGAAGATAATGATGGACATTTTATGTTTGCGTATTACAATTTCTTCGCTGAAGAAGTAGTAATAAAAAAAGGTGATGTAGTAGGACAAGTTATCTTCCATAAATTTTTAACAACAGACAATGATTTAGTAGAACAAACAACAAGAACAGGTGGTTTTGGTTCAACAAGTAATTAAACACATTAGGTGTTTTTTACTTCCTAAAAAACTAAGAAGATTAAAACTTCAAAAAAAAATCCTATCAAAAAATTGACATGAAATTTTATTTATGCTAAAATATAAACTACCTAAGGAGGAAATATGCAAGTTTTGCTTATTATTATATCAATCTTATTGATAGCCATAGTATTATTGCAAGCAGGTAAATCAGAAAGCGCTTCTAATGTAATTACAGGTGGAAGTGGTAGCTTATTTACTAATCGTAAAGAACGTGGCGGAGAATTATTTATAACCCGTCTAACAATGTTTTTAGGTGCAGCATTCTTTATAATTTGTTTAATAATCGGTTTTTAATAATTGATAGTAAGAAATGTTTAGCATTTCTTTTTTTTTATTTCATAATATTAAATAGGTGATTTATGAAAATATTTATTCCCCTAGTATTAGGGCTAATAGTAAGTATGATAACAGGAAACTTTATCGATTACGATAACTATATTAAACCTTTATTTTATCCCGATAACATTGTTTTTCCAATAGTGTGGAGCATATTATATCTATTAATGGGATTATCATCTCATTTAATAGAGCAAAATAATGGTTCTTTAAAATTATATTATCTGCAATTAATTATAAATCTATTATGGCCATTTATGTTTTCTTTAAGTTTAGAATTAGGTTTAATTTGGATAATAATATTAATTATAGCTGTAATTTTAATGATGATCCAATTTTATAAAATAAACAAAACAGCATTTTATCTTCAAATACCATACTTGATATGGTTATTAATAGCATTTTATTTAAATTTATCTCTAGTAATATTAAATTAAGGTGCCCCCTTATTTTAATTTGTATTAATATATGATATTATATAGATGGTGAAGTAAAATGTTAAGAAAAATATTAAAATTATTATTAAGTAGAATGTTTATTGTAGGGATTTTAATCTTTTTACAGTTACTAACTTTATATCTTGTATTTGCTATTATGGGAGATTTTTATTTAATCTTCAATACATTTAGTGTTATATTTGCGATGATGTTAGCGCTTTACATAATTAATAATACCAATAACCCTAGCTACAAAATAGTATGGCTCATAGTAATATTATTAAGTCCATACATAGGATTAATTCTCTATGTATCATTTGGTGGGGATGGTAGTGATAAAAAAACAAAGAAAAAAATATTTTTGATAAACGAAAAAAGACAAAAATATTTAATTCAAAATGAAGAAGTTATGAAAAAATTAAAACAAGAAAATATTGATGCTTATTTACAAAATAATTATTTAATAAATACTGCTTACTATCCAACCTATCGTAATACCAAATTAAAATATTATGAAATAGGCGAAAAATTTAAAGATGATTTAATTGACAAATTAAAAAAAGCTCAAAAGTTTATCTTTATGGAATATTTTATAATTGAAGAAGGAAAATTTTGGAATGAAATACTAGAAGTCTTAAAAGAAAAAGCTTTAGACGGCGTTGATGTTAGAATAATATATGATGATTTAGGATGTATTCAAACATTACCTAAAAACTATTCTAAATATTTAAAAAAATACGGAATAAAATGTTCAACTTTTAATGATTTTATTCCAATAATATCTTCGAAATTAAATAATAGAGATCATAGAAAAATAACTGTTATCGATAATAAATATGCCTTTACTGGTGGTTTAAATTTAGCTGATGAATACATAAATGAAATAGTAAGATTTGGACATTGGAAAGATAATTGAATCTTATTAGAAGGTGAAGCAGTTTGGAATATGACAGTTATGTTTTTAGCTACTTGGGATTACAGTAATAATATTTCAGAAGATTTCGAAAAATTTAAAATTGATCACAAAGTAAAATCTAAATCATACGTAAATCCATTTGATGATTCACCTTATGATAAAGAAACTGTTTCTAAAAATGTTTATTTAAATTTGATTAATAAAGCTAAAGATTATGTTTATATTATAACACCATACTTTATAGTTGATAATGAATTAATGACAGCTATAACAACAGCATCTAAAAATGGTGTCGAAGTAAGAATAATTGTTCCGGGAATAGCTGATAAAAAAACAGTTAATGAAGTTACAAAATCATATTATGATCAACTATTAGAAAGTAAAGTACGAATTTTTGAATATGAACCAGGTTTTATTCATGGAAAAACAGTTATAGCCGATGATGAATATGCTATAATAGGGACAGTTAATATGGATTTTAGAAGTTTGTATTTACACTTTGAAAATGGGGTACTAATCTACAAAGATGAAGTAATTGACGAAATAAAAAAAGATTTCACAGAAACCTTTAAAATATGCCGTGAAGTATCTTTACAAGAAAGTAAAAACATCGGTATCATAAGAAAAATATATCGAGCACTATTAAGAATCTTTGCGCCATTAATGTAAAAAAGTATCACCCGATACTTTTTTCTTTTAATAAATCATAAATTTTTTCAACATCACTAATATTATTATTTTGATAATAAGGTTTTAAATGTAAGTGAAAATGTTTAACTTCTTGAATATCACCATTATTTTGAACTAAAGTCAAACCATCACAATTTAAATTACTTTCTAAAAATAATTTCATTTTTTTAGTTACTTTAAATATATGATTTAAAGTATTTTCATCCATATCATTTA
>CAYJJY010000018.1:16617-19093 GCA_964370615.1 uncultured Muribaculaceae bacterium | reverse complement strand
TATTTAGCATCTAAAACAAGAGTAGATGAAAAATTAATAACAATAGAAGATACTCTAGAATTACATCTAGACCGTATCTTTCCTCATCGTGATATAGTAGCAATGAAAACAAATAATATTGCTTCATATTCAGATGTATTAATAACATGTATGCGACAAAATCCAAAATGGATTTTACTATCAGAGGTACGTAGTGCAGAAGCAGTAATGGCTGTTAGAAACTCAATTTCATCAGGTCACTACATCTTATCAACAATTCATGCTGATAAAGCTTCATCAATACCAAACCGTATGTACAGCTTATTAGAAACAAATCAAGAAATAGATCAGTTCTTAAAATCAATTTATAGATACGTTCAATTAGGTGTTTATATAAGAGGTTATCAAGATAAAGAAACTAAAAGATTTGTTCGTGAAGTTGGAGAAGTTACAGAATTTTATGTTACAGAAGATAATGAAGCAAAACATAATACAATCTACAAAAAAGCTGCAGCAGGACAAATTAACAGAAAAAATCCAAGTAAATATTTAATTGATTATATGGAAGGTCAAGGGATTTCACTACCACCTAATTTCTACCGACCAGAATTAGATCAAACACCAATACCAAGTGAATAGGAGGTTATAAAATGACAGAATTAGTTTTTATTTTAATTACTATAATAATGGTATTCATAATTATATATAGAAATTTCCGTGGAAAAAACACATATAAATATATAATGAATCAAGCTGAATTTTTATATGATAAATATGCCCCTTATTCATTTAAAGTGGTAAGGGAAAAAGTAAAAGAATTAGGACAAGAATACACACCACGTCAGTATACAATTCAAATATTAGTATTTTCAATAGGTGCTGCCGTAGTATCTTATCTTTATTTCTACAATATAGTTTGGAGTATTGTATATGCAATAATAGCAGTATCAATCATTCCTTATTTAGCGTATTTAAGATGTAAAAGATTATATTCAGAATTTATCTTTGAACAAATTCAAGTATATGCAACTAATACAATCATGGAATTCGCTACAACACAAGCATTCGTAAAAGCCTTAGAAGGAGTATATGAATCAGGAGTTTTAGAAGATCCAATAAAAAGTGACATTAAAACAATGATAGATATGTCATACAAAAACGGAACCGTAATGGAAGCAATCGATTTTATGAATAAAAAATACGATTACTACTTACTTAAAAACATGCACCAAATATTTTTACAAATCACTAATGAAGGTGCACGAGATGCATCAGGTTCATTAGAAAATATGTCATTAGATATAGATATGCTTGTTGAAGGAGTATATCGTGATAGAATGGATAGAGCAGTTTTCCATAAAAAATTCTTACAATTTGGAATAGTTTTATATTTCATGATAATGTTAGTTCAATTTTTATTAGGAACAGAAAGTTACTTAACAATGTTACAAATGTGGTATGTACAAGGTTTACTTCATATTATCGTAATATTAAATACTTATTTCCTATTAAACGGTGAAAAATTTTATAATGAGAATGTGGGGGCTGAATAATGATATTTGTATTTATAGCAATCATATTAATCTTCTTAGTAATTTATAATAATTATTTTGAACCCAGTAAATTTTTAAAAGATGTTAAACCAGCCTTTAGATTATTAATAGAATCAGATTATGAATTTTTATTAAAATTAAAATATGGTGAAGATGTTGATGTTCAAAAAATGTATAGTAACAGAGTTAAAAATGCCTTATTAGTATCATTATTAATGTTTGTACTATTCATATCACAAATGCAATTTATAATGATAATATTAGTTATAATTATAGGATATTTTGTATTTAAACAATCATACATAAGTTTAAGAGGATATTATAAAGCAAATCTTCATAATATCAACTTATTATTACCTTATTATTTAAAAAGTTTAGAAATATTAGTTCAACATTATACAGTACCAGTTGCTTTATCACGATCAATTGATCAAGCACCAGAAGTATTTAAAATGGGACTAAGAACCTTAGTAGCTCAAATTGAAGCTGGAGATATGACAGTTGATCCATACATGGAATTTGCTAGAACCTATCCAGTTAGAGACTCAATGCGTATGATGCGTTTATTATACCGTTTAAGTTTAGGTAGTCAAGATGAGAAACAAGAACAATTGATGATGTTCTCAAGAACAGTATCAAATTTACAAAATAAATCACGTGAGCAAAGATATGCCGAACGTCTTGGGAAAATGGAACAAAAGACAATGGTTATGTTATTTGCTACCGGTGGTGGTATATTAGTGTTATTATTACTATCAATGATGCAAATGATGAATTTTTAATTCTTGATTAAATTATTAGATATGTGTTATAATAAAATTAGATTAATGATAGTTAGGAGGGGAAATAATGAAAGAGGCAGCAGGAGAAGCAAATATGACAGTAATCACTATTATCTTAATCGGGGTTATTGCAGCAATCGCTATACCTTTGGTATCAAATGC
>CAYJJY010000018.1:9594-16517 GCA_964370615.1 uncultured Muribaculaceae bacterium | reverse complement strand
TAAAAGGAGTTGATATAAATGAATACAGCTATTGGACATACATTTTTATACAATATTATAATAATATTTATTCTAATAGTGTTCGCATTTATAGCAGCAACTCTTAGTTATTACAAATCATTCAAAGTCAACAATAATATTATATTTACTATTGAAAAATTTGAAGGTTATAATGACTTGTCACTTCCTGAAATAAATCAAAAATTAGGAAGTATGGGATATAGTACGGATAGACGTATAAATTGCCCAGAAACATATGATGGTATGACATTAGTTTCGTTTGAAGAAGAAGTTTATGAATATTGTGTTTATTATGAAAGACAATATTTACTTGGAAGAGAATATTTCCATTATGGAATATTAACATATATGACAATGGATTTACCACTTGTTAATATGTTTAAATTACCTGTCTTCACAAGAACCAATCAAATTTATAAATTTACAACAACTCAAACAGATGTCACAATATATGAATAATAGCAGATTGTATACAATCTGTTTTTTTTCACCTCATTATCATAAAAATATCTAAAAAAACACATATTATTTAATATTAAATATGATATAATTAATATGGTGAGAGTATGAAAATTAAATCATTTAAAAGTCTAGAAGAACAAATTAAATTATTAAGAGCTAGAGGATTAACAATTAATGATGAAAAAACTGTTGAAGAAATATTATTAAAAGAAAATTATTTTTTTGTAAACGGTTACCGTCATTTATTAATGGAAAATCACAATGATGAAAAGTTTATTCAAGGAGCTACTTTCGGTGAATTATACGCTATTTTTTGGTTTGACCGTGAAATAAGAAATATATTATTTAAATATATTTTAATAATTGAAAATAATATCAAATCAGTTATAAGTCATTACATGTCAAAAAAATATGGTTATCACGAAAAACAATATTTAAATCCAAAAAATTTCAAAACAGAAAGTTTTAAATTAACTCATGTTAATGATGTTTTAAACAAAGTTAAAAGACAAATAAGATTAAATAGTAAACAACATAGAGCAACCCAACATTACGTTAAAAAATATGGATTTATACCATTATGGGTATCTGTAAAAGTATTATCATTCGGAATAGTTTCAGAACTTTATAGTATATTAAAATATGAAGATCAAAAAGAAATAGCTGAAATATATGGAATTGAAGTTGATGAATTAACTTCATATCTAACACTATTATCAAATTATCGTAATTTATGTGCACATGAAGATATCTTATACGATTGCAGAACACAAAGAACAATTCCTAATAGTTTCATTCATGAAAAATTAGGAATAAAAAAATATAATGATGAATATAAATATGGAAAAAATGATATATTTGCTATAATGATAGTCTTTAAACAATTATTATGGGAAAGATTGTTTACAGAATTAACTAATGTAATTTCATATGAAATTGAAAGACTAGATCAAAAAATCGTATCAGTAAAAACAAAAGACATATTAGAAAAAATGGGAATGCCAAGTAATTGGAAAGAACTTAAGGAGGTAGAATTAACATCAAAAATATCTTTAAATATATAATAATAGTAACAATAACTTTATTTATAGGAATAAATGGAACAATATTAGTTTATAACATGAACGAAAAAGAAACAGAAACAGTTAATCAAAATATTAACATATCAGCATCTGACACTTTAGCCCCTATAATAGAAACAATTGAAGATGCAGTTATGACAATTGAAGTAACAACTTTACAAGGACAATCACTAGGTTCAGGTTTTGTATATAAAACGGATGATACATCAGCTTATTTATTAACTAACAACCATGTAGTTGAAGATGCAAGAGAAGTTATTGTAACAAATAATAATGGAGAATCAACAGAAGCTGAAGTACTTGGAACTGATGAGTTATCAGATTTAGCCGTTTTAAAAATTTCAAAAGAAATAGTGACAACAGTTGCTAAACTAGGTGATAGTACTAGTTTAAAAGTTGGAGACACAATTATGGCAATTGGAACACCAATCGCTAAAGAATATTTTGGAACAGTATCAGATGGTATAGTATCAGGGTTAAATAGACAAGTAACAACAGACTTAAGTGATGGGACAAATTTTATCATGGATGTTATTCAAATAACAGCAGCTATTAATCCAGGAAATAGTGGTGGCCCACTTATAAATATGCAAGGTGAAGTAGTAGGAATAAATACCTTAAAATTAGTTGAAGATGAAATAGAAGGAATGGGATTCGCAATCCCGATTGAAATGGCTATTTCTATCATAGACAAATTAGAACAAGGTATAGAAATACAAAGACCATTAATAGGTATTTCAGTTATAGATGCTAATAACGATTATGCATTAGAAGCTAACAAAATAGAATTAGATGAAATTTATAACCTCGGAATAGTAGTAATAGATATAACAAGAAATAGTACTGCTGAAAAATATGGTTTAAAAGAAAATGATGTTATTACAAAAGTAAATGATATCGAAATAGAAGATAGTCTACACTTTAAATATATATTGTATAAATATTCTATAGGAGACACAATAAATATAGAAATAAATCGTGATGGAAAAACTCAAATTATAGAAATGACATTAGAAAATAGTTTATAAAGATAGTTATTATCTTTTTTTTTTGATATAATTAAAATGGAGGAATACCAATGAAACAAGAATATCAAAAAGAGATAAAAGAAGTATTAGAACAGCTTGAAACAAATGAAGAAGGTTTAAGTGATAAAGAAGCAGAAAAAAGATTAGAACAAAACGGAAAAAATAAATTAACCGAAAAAAATAAAAAATCTCAATTCATAAAATTTTTAGAACAATTTAAAAATTTAATGGTTATTATTTTAATCATAACAGCAATTATATCTTTTATGATAGCTTATTTTGAGAATGAATCAATGTTTGAAGGCTTTATTATTTTAGCCATTGTAATATTAAATGCCTTAATGGGATATTTACAAGAATCTAAAGCTGATAAAGCAGTAGAAGCATTAAGAAAGATGTCAGTACCAGATGTCAAAGTAAAAAGAGAAAATAAGATAATAGTAATTAATATTGAAAACATTGTTAAGGGCGATATTCTAATGCTAGAAGCAGGAGATTATGTACCAGCAGATGCCAGAATTATCTATGCAGCATCTTTAAAAGTGGAGGAAGCATCCTTGACAGGTGAGTCTGGTTCAGTATCAAAAGATAATAAAACCATAAACGAAACAGTAATAATTAGTGAGAGAACTAACATGATATACTCAGGGAGCAATGTAGTATATGGTAAATGTGAAGCAGTTGTAACCCAAACAGGAATGGAAACAGAATTAGGAACAATCGCAGAAAGTTTATCACAAGAAGAAAAAAAAGATACTCCGCTACAAAAAAAGATAAATAACATCAGTAAAATCCTAACTATAATAGTAGGAATAATAGTTGCAATAATGATTGTTATAGGCATTAATTCAGGGCAAGATATTCTTCACGTTTTAATAATAGCAATTTCACTAGCAGTAGCAGCCATCCCAGAAGGATTACCAGCAGTAATAACAGTTATACTATCTCTAGGTATGACAAGATTAGCTAAAAATAAAGCAGTAGTTAGAAAAATATCTTCAGTAGAAACCCTAGGTAGTACAGAAGTAATCTGTAGTGATAAAACAGGAACAATAACAAAAAATGAAATGACAGTTAGACAATTTTATATAAATAACGAAGTAGTAATAGAAACAGAAGATGAAGTATTACAAAAAATCATGTATTTTTGTAACGATGTCACAAAAGATAATGAAAAATATTTAGGTGATCCAACTGAAATAGCCCTTTATAAAGCTGTGGAAAAAAATAACTTCAAAAAAAATAGGATATATGAATTTCCATTTGATTCAGATAGAAAACTAATGACAATTATAAATAAAGAAGAAAATACAACAGCCTATACCAAAGGAAGCTTAGAAAGTATTTTAAACATATGTGAAAAATATTATATAAATGGAAAAATCAAAAAATTAACAAATGAAGACAAAGAAAAAATAAAACAAATAGAAAAAAAATTATCAGATAAAGCACTAAGAGTATTAGGGCTAGCTTATAAACAAGTAGAAGAAAAAACTGAATATGATATCAAGTCAATAGAAGATAAATTAATTTTTGTCGGATTAGTAGGGATGATTGACCCACCAAGAGAAACAGTAAAAAAATCCATTGAATTATGTTATAAAGCAGGAATTAAACCGGTTATGATAACAGGGGATAATATTAATACCGCCATAGCAATAGCTAAAGAAGTAGGTATTTATAAAGAAAACGATCTCTACATAGAAGGAAAAAATTTAGATCTAATAAGTGATGAAGAATTAAAAAAGACAGTATCTAACTACAGTGTTTATGCAAGAGTAACTCCAAATCATAAATTAAGAATAGTTAAAGCCTGGCAAAAAAATAACAAAGTTGTAGCCATGACTGGAGATGGTGTAAACGATGCTCCAGCAATAAAAACATCTGATGTTGGTGTAGGTATGGGGATAACAGGAACTGAAGTATCTAAAAATGTTGCCGATATAGTTCTTTTAGATGACAGTTTTGATACTATTGTAGTAGCAATTGAAGAAGGAAGAAATATATATGAAAATATAAGAAAAGCAATATCATATTTACTAACAGCTAATATAGCAGAAGTGCTAATAGTTTTTATAGCAACACTGTTTAACTCAACAATATTTTTACCAATACATTTGCTATATATTAATTTAGTAACAGATTCATTACCAGCTATCGCATTATCATTTGAAAGTAATGATAAAGATATAATGAAGAAAAAAGCCAGAGATAACTCCGGAACTATATTTACAAAGTTTTTAACAAGTAAAATAGCCTTTTCTTCAATATTAAAAGCAATAACAGTTTTAACAATTTATTTCACTTCAATAAATTTATTTGGAAGTGAAAAAGGAACGACAATGGCATTTTTAAGTTTAATATTACTAGAAATGACATATGCAATATCATGTAAAAATTTATTTAAAACACTAACATTCAAAACAATATTTTCAAATAAATACATGAACTTAACAATGATATTCTTAATAGGATTACAATTAATAATTTTCCTAACCCCAATATCAAGTTTATTTTCAATTGTTAAAATAAGTTTATATGAATTTATGTTCATCTTATTATTTGTTATAACAACGTTCGTTTTTGATGAAATAATGAAACCAATATTTAGTAAATATTTTAAAGATTGATACAAATTGTATCTTTTTTTAAAAAAATTAAATTTTTTTGCAATAAAACACCATTTTAAATTGTTATATTTATGAGAGGAGGAAAATGGTGAATAATATAGATAATAAAATATTAGAAAATTACTTAATAAAAATAAAAAATGAAGATCTTTTAGCATTAGAAATGTTATACAATGAAACAAGAAATATAATATTTAATTACGCATTATCTTATTTAAAAAACAAAGAAGATGCTGAAGATGTTATGCAAGACACATATGTAAACATTAATAAACATGCAGAAAAATATAATCCTAGGAATAAACCAATGGCTTGGATATTAATGATAACAAAAAATCTATGCTTAAATAAATTAAAAAGCAAAAAAATTAAAGAAACAGTTGATATAACAGAAATTGAAAACATGATAGGAAGTAACAATGAATCAAATTTCAATCAACTATTAATAAAAAATATTATTTTAAATTTAGAAGATGAAGAAAGACAAATATTTATATTAAATACCATAGATAACTTTAAATTCAGAGAAATAGCAGAACACATGAATTTGAACTTATCCACAGTACTCTCTAAATATCACAGAGCGTTGAAAAAAATACGCTTAATTTATAAGGATGGTGAACAATGAAAAAAAATATTAAAAAAGACTTAAATAATATAGCTAATAATTTAATAAAATCAGATTTCAAAGCCATTCAAAATAAAATAGACAAAAACGAAGGAGTTATTTTAAGAATGGAAAATGAAACAAAAAAATCAAAAATAAATTACAAAAATTTTATCTGGGTACCTACAATGGCAGCAGTTGCAGTAGCTTTCTTTGTAGTAACAAACCAAACTCAAGATATAACAAATATTACATTAGATATTAATCCATCAATTCAATTAGGAGTTAATAATAAAGGTTTAGTTAAAGAAACTAAAGCACTAAATGAAGATGCAAAAAATATTTTAGAAAACATAGATATTAAAAACAAAGACATCGAAGAAGCAACAGATATAATTATGGATGAATTAGTAGAACAAAATTATATTACAACAACAAATAACACAGTTTTATTATCAGTAAACGGAAATAAAGAAGAAGAATTAAAAAAAGAAATAAATGAAGAAATAAAAGAATATTTTGAAGAAAATAATATGAATTCATCAGTAATCTCTCAAATTATTGTAGTAGATAATGAATTAGAAAAGGTAGCTGAAGAAAATAATATTTCATTAGGAAAAGCAGAATTAATTACAAAAATTGTAAAAGCTAATCCTACTTACACAGTTTCCTCTTTATCTAAATTATCAACTCATGAATTAAATTTATTATTAAATTCAACAAAAAATAATGTTGATGACTTAGAAATTAATGGAATACCAAATACTGAAAATTATTTAACAGAACAAAAAATAATCGAAATAACTGAAAATGATTCAAATATTACAAAAAGTAACATGACAGATTTAGAAATTGAATTAGATTTTGACAACAATGTATTAGTATATGAAGTTGAATTTGAACATAATAACATAGATTATGAATACAATATAAATGCTATTACAGGTGAAATTATTGATATTGAAAAAGAATTAACTGATAAAGATGATCAAAATGATGATGATGATTTAGATGATGACAATGATGAACAAGATGATTTAGACGATGACAATGATGATCAAGATGATTTAGATGATGATAATGATGACAACGA
>CAYJJY010000018.1:0-9494 GCA_964370615.1 uncultured Muribaculaceae bacterium | reverse complement strand
TAGACGATGACAATGATGATCAAGATGATTTAGATGATGATAATGATGACAACGACGATCAAGATGATTTAGACGATGATAACGACGATCAAGATGATTTAGACGATGACAACGATGATGATAATGATGATTTAGATTAATTAAAAATAAAGGCATATGAAAAATATGCTTTTTTTATTAAAACTGTTTTTAAAAAGTTTATAAATAAAAAAATCTTAAACACTATAATTGAAAGAAATTAAATAAATTGCAAATATTTATTAATAATGCTATACTATGATAGATATTGCTTATTTGCTTTTCCATAAGATTATATCTTTAAATTATTACTTAATAAATTTTTAAGACTTTAAAAAGGGAGTGCTTTATGAAAAGAATCATGTTTTTTAGACCTTTATTTTATATGGGTGGAACTGAAATTGCAATTTTAAATTTGATTTCAACATTAGATTTAGACAATTATAAAATATATATAGGTTATACCGATGATAGTTCTGATATAAACTTACTTAATAACTATAAACCATATGCAGAAGTAGTTAAAATAACTAAAGATATAGAAATTGATATACTTATAAACTGTTCTCCTTATGTTAGTTCATTTAAATCATCTGAAATAGTGAAAAGAAAATTCACATACTTATGGTTTCATCATTTTGGAGATAGTGATGACCCAATATTAGATAACCTTGAATGTTTAGAAAATTTAGATAAAATTATTACAGTTAGTAATTATAGTAAAAATTGTCTTTTAAACTCAAAATTTGGAGAAGTAATTAAAGATAAAGTAGAAGTAATTTATAATGTTTTAAATTCTAAAAATATACTGAAAAAAGCTGAAGAAAAAATCAACATTGAATTAGCTAAGGATTTAAATATAGTAACAATTAGTAGATTATGTCCTAAAAAAGGTTTCGAAAGAATTAAATATTTACTGAAGCTTTTAATTGAAAAAGAAATAAATTTCAAATGGTTTGTTATAGGTGGAAATTTTGATTCTGTAGTTGAAAAAGAAATACAGGATTTATTTGTAGATTATAAAGAATATATTTCTTTTACAGGATTTTTGGATAACCCATTTCCAATATTGAAACGTTGTGACTATTTAGCGCTTTTAAGCGATGAAGAAACATGGGGATTAGTCATAACAGAAGCTAAAATATTGAAAGTTCCTTCAATAGTAACAGATTTCGATGCTGCTTTTGAACAAGTCACTGATTTAAAAGATGGGATAGTATTAAGCAGAGATTTTACAACTTTTAATAATAGAATTGATGACATTATATCTAAAAAAAGAGTTTTAAAATCAAATTTACAAAATTTTAAATATTATAACAAAAATATTTATAAAAAATGGAAAAATTTAATTTACAAAGATTTATCCGAAGAAACAAAGATAATAAATAATTTAAAAGAGGTGTAATTTTTATGAAAAAAGTATTTTTAAAAGCATATGCACGTTTAAACTTGGGTGATGATTTATTTCTTCACTTTATAACTTCAAAGTATCCAAATATAAATTTTTTCATTTATGTTGATGATGAAAAATACATTAAAGGGCTAGACAAAATATCAAATTTAAATATAATTATTACCGATAACTTTAGAGATGTAGATTATGAAATATATGATGCAGTAGTTTATATTGGTGGCTCAATATTTATTGAAGGTGAAAATTCAACAAAAAGAGTAGAAGGCCTAGAATCTGAGGTAGATGCAGTTATAAAAAATAATATTCCATTTTTCTTCATAGGTTCAAATTTTGGACCATATAAAACAGAAGAATATGCTAGTATTGTTAAAAGAATATTAAATAAAGTTACTGCTATTTCATTTAGAGAGATGTACTCATTTGATTTTTTTGACATTGACAATAAAATTTATGCTCCTGATCTATTATTTGATTTTGAGTATCAAAAAGAAAAAACTGAGGAAAAAACAATTGGTATTTCAGTTATATCATTAGAGATTAGAAATGATTTAAAAGATAAATCAGCTACTTATTATTCATATCTGATAAATAGTATCAAAAATTACCAATCTCAAGGATTTAAAGTTTACTTATTTTCGTTCTGTAAAAGAGAGGGAGATTGTGATGCTATTTTTGAAATGTTAAAAAGTGTTGATGTAAATTATGTTTTTTACGATGGTAACATAGATAAATTTTTAGATATTTATAGTAAAATGGAATATATGATAGCAATAAGATTTCATGCTATGATTTTATCACTTCTATTTAAACAAAAAATTCATGTTTTATCATATAGTAAAAAATTAAATAATGTCATAAACGACTGTAAATTGTTTTCTGATTTTCAAAACATTAGTGAAATATCTAAAGATGATTATTTAAGTTTAGACAGATTTTATACAATTTCAGATAAAAAAATAAAAGAATTAAAAAACGACTCAAAGAATCATTTTAATAAATTTGAAGAACATTTAATAGAGGAGAATATATGAAAAGATTTTCGATTATAATCCCTAATTATAACAAAGGATTATATGTTAAGGATTGTTTAGATAGTATTTTCAATCAAACAATTGATAAAAATAAACTTGAAATTATTTTTGTTGATGATGGAAGTACTGATAATAGTTTAGAAATTGCGTCATCATATGATGTAAATATTATCCACAGTAATAGAACTCGTGCCGGTGGTGCTCGTAATAAAGGGTTAGATATTGCAACTGGTGAATATATTATTTTTATTGATAGTGATGATTATTTAACTAGCAATAATTCCTTAAAGATATTGGACGATAAAATAAAAGATGAAGATTGTGTAGTTTTCAATTATACCAAAATCGCTTTAGATGATACTCTTAGTGAAATAATTCAATTAAATGAAACTATTGATAAAAGAATTGCTGATAATATGAATTTAGGTGTTGTTACTTATTGTGTTAAAAGAGAAGTAATAGGACAAACTAGATTTTTAGAAGGTTGTGCATATGAAGATGTACTGTATACCCTAAACATTTGGTGTAAGTGTCAAACTATAACTTATTTAGAAGGATCATTTTATACGTATAGAAAAACAGAAAATAGTATCACAACTTCAGCAGTCGATGCTAGAAAGCAAATTGATTTATTAATTCAATTTAATAATTTATACTATCTTTGTTTAGATTTTCCACAATATAAAGAAGCTCTTTTATATAGAATTAATAATCGAAGAATTAATAAAAGATACATAGCTTTAAATCATTTACTTGAAACCGGTGAAAATCTTTTTCACGAATTAGTAATTGAAGATAAATCATTGGATGAAAGCATTGAAAAAAAATAAATATTTAAATGAATAAAGCTGCAAGTTTAAACTTGTTTTTTTTAATCCGAAATTAAAATCATTAATTAATAATACAAAAAGATTGACATTTGAAACAAAAAGTATTATATTAGTAAAACATGAAAAAAAAGGGGGATTTTTGTATGAAAGAATTCATAATTGAGCAAGGTACATCACAAGTTATTTTATCCGCTCCACATTCACACCAACACAAAAGAAAAGGTGTTAAAAAGAATAAGGATTTAAATACAAAAACAATAGTAAAAAAAATAAAAGAATTAACAGATTGTCATATAATTTATTTAGACCAAGATATTAATTATGATCCTAATTTTGATAAGAATAGTGAATATAAAAAAACCTTAATGAATTATATTGAAAAAAATAACATAAAGTATATGATTGATATACACGGAATGAAAAATAACGTTAAAACCAATATTGATGTTGGTACTAATAAACTAACAACAATAAAAAATGATAAAGAAATGTTAGATAGTATTCTTAAAATATTATCATCAGGATATGGAAAAGTAACGCTAGATAAAATATTTAAATCTTCTAAAAATACACTATCAAAATCTATTTCAGATAGTTTAAATATTAAAACATTTCAGTTAGAAATAGGATATTCTCTAAGAAAAGAAATTGCAACTGAAAAAAAGAATAAAAAAATCATGCCGTTAGTTAATCTAGTAAAAACACTCGAAGAAAAAATCGGTAATAGATTTTTCACAACTTTTGACAAAATTTTAGATGTTAAATCAGCTTATAATTACGATAGAAAAATATCACAAGTGGATTTTGATAATATTGGATTAGAAATTGAAGTTGCTATGAATTTTAATAGAGATTCATACAGCTTTACTAAAAAATTATTAGAAAATTTTAAAAATGTCGTTGGTGAGAATGGTTATTTTGTAAAAGATGGAACTGTATTAGGTGATTACTCATTTGAATTGATTCTTGACCCTTTACCTGTGGATGAAATATGTTCTATAATTGAAAAATTAGAAGAAATAATTTCATTTTCAAGTGGAGTACTAGAAGTTTCAAAAGAAAAAAACTGTGGAATTCACGCTAATTTTAATAAGTATGATGTGATAGATTTAAATAAATCCCATCAAAATATCTTAAATATCATGATAGAAAAAGAAAACTACTTTGAAACCAATAGATATAAACAAAAAAAGTTCATCTTTGATTATGAAGAATATTTAGATTACCAAGAAAAGATAGGCGATAAATACTTATTTATAAATTACAAAAAATCAAAAATAATTGAAATTAGAAATATTAAAGCTGAATTATCAGCTCAAAAGCTTAAAACTATTTTAAATGATTTGCTATACGCTATGTATTATGACAAAATATCACAACAAACTATAGAAAAAAAGCAAAACATTAGTTTTGATGAAATTCAAAGTTTACTTATCAATAATTTCAGCAAAATTAGTAACAATAAAGTTATAACAATAGAAATTATTGACAATAAACCAACTTTTGATATCAAAGACATTTAATGTCTTTTTTTAGTTTGACAATTAATTGCTAGATGTTATAATAATAATGGAGGTAATTATGACACTATGGGATAAAGAATATATTAAATTGTGTAAAAAAATATTAAAAGAAGGAATTGAAGTAGAAAATAGAACTGGAACAAATGCTATAAAATTAGATGGTTATTATTTAGAATTCGACTTAAACAAAGAATTTCCAGTTTTAACTTCAAAAAAATTATATTTTAAAAATGCAATCTTAGAAATGTTATGGTTTTATCAAGCCAAATCAAATGATGTTAGATGGCTACAAGAACGCGGCGTTAAAATTTGGGATGAGTGGATGATAAAAGAAGATGGTAAATGGTATGCTACCCAAATGATTTTAGAAAATGGTAAACTAGTTAAAAAAGATATTGTAAAAGATTTTGGAAAAGAAAATGCCTATACAATAGGGACAGCCTATGGTTTTATAGCAGAAAGATATAATCTTATAGAAAATGTCATAAATAAGATAAGAACAAATCCAACAGATCGTAGAATGGTTGTAAGTTTATGGCAAAATGAATTTTTAGATACGGCCGTATTACCGTCTTGTGTCTGGTCAACTGAATGGAATGTTTGGGATGGAAAGATAAACCTATGGGTTCATCAAAGAAGTTGTGATGTACCACTAGGACTACCATTTAATGTAACTCAATATGCAGTTTTAGCCAATATGATTGCTCATATAACAGGTTATGAAGTTGGAAAAATGAGATGGAGTTTAAATGATCCACATATTTATGTTAATCAAGTAGAAGGAATCAAAGAACAAATAAAAAGATTTGAAGATAAAACTTTAGAACAATTTGAAGCACCTACATTATGGTTAAATCCAGAAATCAAAGACTTTAAAGATTTTGATAATTCTAGAGAATTAAAAGATATAAAAGTAAATAATTACAACGATCACGGGAAAATAGAATTCCCAATAGCACAATAAGGAGTAACTATGATAAGTATAATAGCAGCAGTAGGTAAAAATAATGAATTAGGAAAAAATAATGATTTACTTTGGAATTTACCAAATGATTTAAAATTTTTTAAAGAAAAAACCTTAAATAAAACAATAATAATGGGTTACAATACTTTTGTTTCGTTACCTAAAGTATTACCAAATAGAAAACATATCGTATTAGCTTTTGAAGATGTTGAATTACCAGAAGGAGTAGTATTGGTAAAAAGTATCGAAGAATCATTAAAATACTGTGATGAAGATACATTCATAATTGGAGGAGCATCTATATATAAACAATTCATAGATATAGCAGATAAAATATATTTAACAGAAATAGATGATACAAAAGAAGCAGATGTCTATTTCCCTCAGTTTAATAAAAGTAATTACAGCATAAAAGAAATAGGGAGAAATACAGATAATAATATTAACTATAAACATATGCTATATATAAAAAAGTAAAACAACAAAACCACTCAAGTTAAAACCTAGTGGTTTTATTATATAAAAAAATTCAAATAAAAAGCAAAACTTTAATTAAATTACCTTTATAAAAGCTTTTTATATTTATTAGATAAAGAAAAGATAATTAACTTTAATAATGTAAAAGATATTAATTAAATTATGATATAATAAAAAAAGGTGATATGAATGGATATAATTATTAAAACAGAAGAATTACAATTTTCTTATCGTGTAGCATCTATCATAATTAATAAAAATAAAATCCTAATGCAAAAAAATAACAAATATAATTACTTAAGTTTACCAGGAGGTAAATGTCAGCTAAAAGAAACTTCTTATGATGCAATTATAAGAGAAATAAAAGAAGAAATTAACATTGAATGTGAGTATATACAAACTAAAGCAATAATTGAAAACTTTTTCTATTCAAAATTTAATAATAAAAATATCCATGAAATAAATATAATATCAGAAATAAAATTTAGAGATGAAAAAAACTATAATCTAGAAAAATACAAAAATATTGAAGAAGAATACCAAGATACCCTATGGTATGAATGGGTAGATATAAAAGATTTAAAAAATTTAGAACACTATCCATTACAGTTAATAGAAATAATTGAAAGTGATAATGTTAAACACTTTATAAGAAAAGATTTTTAAGAGGAGAAAAATGACAAAAGAATATTTTAAACCAATAGAATTTGATGAAATGAAAATAGAACTTAAGTCCAAAGAAATAAATAAAACATTAAAACAATATATCGAAAAACAAATACTACCTCAATATGAATTAAACGATAAAGGACATAATATCGATCACATAAATTATGTCTATAAAAGAGCCTTAGAATTAATTTCTAATGATTTAGATATAAATATATTATATGTATGTGTAATGTTTCATGACATAGCCTGTCACATTAATAGAGATATTCACGAAATACTTTCAGCAAAAATAGCTTATAATGACCAATTTCTAAATAATTTTTTTACCAAAGAAGAATTAGAAATAATAAAAGAAGCAATTGAAGATCATAGAGCATCTCTAAAAACAATCCCTAGAAATACATACGGAAAAATACTATCATCAGCCGATAGAAAAATAGATATTAAATCATATTTTATTGCTTCAATGTCATTCGATATAAAAAACAAACCAGAATTGACAAAAGAAGAAATAATAAACTCATCTTTTATTTTTGCTCAAAAAAAATATGGTAAAGAAGGATATGCAGTAAATAAATCTTATGTAGAAGATAAAAAATACGAACAATATCTAAATGAATTGCAATACTTAATTAAAAATGAAGAAGAATATTATAATGCAGCCAAAGTTGTTTATAAAGAATTAATTAAAAAAATATAATATCAAAATAACACAAAATCATCTATTGCATATATTAGTATAGGTGGTTTTATTATGGATATACAATATAAAATAAGGCCATAATGAAGAGGTATATTCCCAAAAATATGACTTTTGTAAAATATAAAATTGGATGCTTTTTAATAAGTATCTTTTATTTTGTGTTATAATTATAAGAGAAAAGGTGAATATTATGGAATTTAATTTAAGTGATTTATTCAAAAGTTATGAAGAATTTAAAGTGAATTTAGAACAGTTTAAAAAAAGAATTGATTCTGTTGAAATAAAAGAAGTAGATTTATCTAATTTGCATTCTACTTTAAATTTGATAAATGAATTAAAAGAAGTAAGTACAAAATTATTAGTGTATTCATCACTAAGATATTATAAAGATATAAATAATGAACTTTGTATAGAAGATAAAAAAGAAGCAACAAATATTAATGAAACTGTTTTGGAAATAATTAATAAAATCAACGCTAAAATTGTTAACATTGAAAATTTAGAAAAAATAACAGGAGAATATAGTTATTATTTATCAAAAATAATTAAACAAAATAATAATAGTAGAGTTTCTGTAAAAGAAAATAATCTTGCTATTAATGAATTATTAGATGAGTACAATAGTTTATTAGCTAGTATTAATTATGGAGAAATAATTGTCGATAACAAAGAAATACAATTAACGCCAACAAACTATGGTAAATATGTCTCAGCTAGAAATATAGAGACCAGAAACGCTGCTTATAAATCAGTACATGTTGCTTTTTTAGAAAAAGAGCAGGAGTTCATTAAAATAATGCAAAAATTGTCTGATTTGAAAAAAGATAGTGCAATAAAAAAAGGATATTCAAGTGTTTTAGAACAAACTTTAAATGATGATTTATTAGAAAAATCAGTAATAGAAAAATTAACTGATTCTGTAAATAATAACTTAGATATTATTCATAATTACTTAAGTAATAAAACTAAATATTTAGGTATAAATAATCCAACAGTAATTGATTGTGGATTATCGATTGTTAACAAAAATTACAAATATACATTAGAAGAAGCAAAAGAAATAATTTTAAATGCTTTAAAACCTCTAGGGGAGAAGTATTTGCAAATAGTAAAAAAATTATTTAATGGACATATAGATACAATTATTGATGAAAAAAAGCACCAAACTATTACTTTTTCGTGGATGGATTATTCATTTTTGAGCTATAAAGAAAACTATATAGATATAAAAAATTTGATTCATGAAATTGGACATATCGTTAACTATTATCTTTCTAAAGAGAAACAATTTTTCTTATATGAAGATAGTTCTGTTTTTTGTGGTGAGATAGTTTCTTTAGTCAATGAAATATTATTAAATAAATATCTTTCAGAAACTGCTATTAATGAAGAAGATAAACTATTTTATTTAACAAAAAATATTGAAAATTATTTTATATGGATATATAAAAAAACAATGGAAACAGAATTTGAACAATTAATTCATAATAGAGACGATATAAGTAGTTCATATGAAAAATTAATAAAGAAATATTATGGGGATTTAAATTATACTAATTTCAGTAACATTGAATGGTCAAGATTAGGAATATTATTTAGAAGAAATTTTTACTCGTTTAAATATGCAACAGGATTATTAATAGCTAGTGAAGTTACAAATAAATTATTAAAAGATCAAACATATATAAAAAATTACATATCATTTTTGGAATCAGGTGATAGTGATACTCCAAGAAATTTATTAGCTAAACTAAATGTTGATTTAGATGACTTAAGTGAAGGTTTTCAGTTAGTAAAAAAAGATGTTAAAAAGTTTGAAAATATTATTAACAAAAACAATAAATAGTTTGATTATAAAAATA
>CAYJJY010000017.1:0-20063 GCA_964370615.1 uncultured Muribaculaceae bacterium | reverse complement strand
GTTGTTGACATAAAAGATAGTACTGTTCCAGCTTATCCAGCAGAAGCTTTTAAAAAATATTCCCCAACTAATTATGAAAAAGCTGTTAATTCTTATGAAGAATACCAATTAGCTATTCAAAAGATAAAAGATGCTGGATTATATGTTGTTGGTAGAATATCGGTATTTAAAGATAGCTATTATGCTATTGATCATCCTGAAAATACTATTGTGGATAATTTAACTGGAACTTCACTGGTATATAATTCTTCTAAATGGCCGACTGCATATAGTCGTGAGGTTTGGGAATATAACGTTGCTTTAGCGGTAGAATCGGTTACTAATATGGGATTTAATGAAATTCAATTTGATTATGTTAGATTTCCTGACGGGACTATTTCAAAAGAAAAACGTGGTGAATTAAATTACCAAAATCTTTATGAAGAAGATAAAGCTCAAGCTATACAAAGATTTTTAATGTATGCTACTGATGAGCTTCACAAATTAAATGTTTATGTTTCTGCTGATGTATTTGGTGAATCAGCGCATGCTTATGTTACAGCATATGGTCAATACTGGCCTGCTATTTCTAATGTTGTTGATGTTATAAGTGCTATGCCTTATCCAGATCATTTTGGAACTTATGAATATGGTTATAAAGTTCCTGTGTGGACAATCCCTTATGATTTATTGAGTACTTGGGGAAGTTTTGCTTATGATAGACAGTTGGAAACACCAACTCCTGCTGTTGTTAGAACTTGGATTCAAGCTTATGATGCGTATAAAAGTCCTAAGGTAACTTATGATTCTTATATGGTTGGACAACAATTAGATGCATTATATGATAGTGGGTTAACAGGCGGTTTTATGCCTTGGAATGCTAGTGGTAGTTTAACACGATATACTAATTTAGGTAGTGCATTTGGAAAGGATTATGAATGAAAATTATTACTTTAGAAAATGTTAGTTATGAAATAATAACTGATTATAAAGAAGGATATAATAAAGATGATTTTGAAAATAGATATACAGATTATTTTGATGATTATGATTATATTTTAGGTGATTGGTCTTATGGAAAATTAAGATTAAAAGGATTTTGTGATAAAAAAAACAAAATATTTAACACAATAAATGATAGTGAGAAAATAAATGATTATATAAAAAATAATTGTGCTTATGATTGCAAATATTTTATTTTAAAAAAACAGTGAAAAAGCAATGAAATTTGTTGCTTTTTTTTTTAAAAAAAAATATACTATATACGAGGTGTTTTATGAAAAGAGTTTTGGATTCAATTAAAAATAATATTTTAAATGATCAATCTGTTGTTATAGCTGTTTCAGGTGGTATGGATTCAATATTGTTGTTACATCTTGTCTTAGAGTTAAAAAAAGAAAAGAATTTACGTATAATTGTTGCGCATGTTAACCACAATTTAAGAGAAGAAAGCAAGGAAGAAGCTTTGTTTGTTGAAAAATTGTGTTTAGAAAATGATATTATATTTGAGTATAGGATTATAAAGGAATATAAAAAAGGTAATTTTCACAATGAAGCAAGAAAAATTAGATATAGCTTTTTTTCTGAATTGTTGGAAAAGTATAATTCAAAATATTTGTTAACTGCTCATCATGGCGATGATTTGATGGAAACGATTTTAATGAGAATTTTAAGAGGTTCTAATTTGAAAGGTTATTCTGGTTTTAAAGAATTATCTGAAGTTGATAATTATAATTTATTTAGGCCTTTAATATACTTAACTAAAGATGATATTATTAAGTATGTTAAACTATTTGAGTTGGATTATAGAGAAGATAACTCTAATAAAAAATCTATTTATACAAGAAATAGAATTAGAAAAAATATTTTACCTTTATTCAAGAATGAGGATGAAAATGCATCTTTGAAATTTTTAAATTACAGTGTTAAATTAAATGAAGCATTAGACTGCCTTGAAGAATTGATAAGTGATTCTTTTTATAAATGTTATGTTGATAAAAAAATTGATTTTGTTGTTTTTGATACTTATAATATGTTTATAAAAAAAGGAGTTTTAAATAAAATTTTAAATGAAATTTATGGTGATGATATTAATTTAGTTAGTGATAAACATGTTGATAATATATTAGATATTTGCTTGAAAGATTCTTCATTTATTGATTTACCTAAAGGTGTTAAAATTTATAAAAATAAAAATTATTTATATTTTGATGTAGATATATCTTGTGGTGATTATTTAATTAATGTTGATGATTGTGTGTGTCTAGAAGTTTTGGAAGAATGTGAAACTGATGGTAATGATATTTGCCGCATAAACTTTGATGATGTTAAGTTGCCACTTTATATTAGAAATAAAAAAGATGGGGATAAAATTGAAGTTAAGGGTTTGAATGGTAGTAAAAAAATTAAAGATATTTTTATTAATGAAAAGATAGATTTATTAGAAAGAAAAAAGTATCCTTTACTTTGTGATAGTAATGATGTGATAATTTGGTTACCTGGAATAAAAAAATCAAAAATTTGTAGGGAAAAAGATGGAAAGTATGATATAATATTTAAGTATAACTATAAGGAGGAAAATAATGAATTTAAAAGAAACTAAAAAAGGTATAATACCTTATGTAATTTTAATATTAGTATGTTTAGGAATTTTGTATTTCTTTAATGTTGCCAACAAAGTTGTTAATGATATGACTTATGATGAGTTTTTAACTAATATGGAAGAAAAAAATATAACTGAGGTTGTAATTACACCTCGTACTAGTGCAGGAATATATGAAATTAGTGGGAAATTAAATGGGTATGATGATTCAGAAACATTTTATTTAAAATTACCACTTTCAAATGAAGTTGTAACACAAATTTTAAGTAGTGAGAATGATTTTGTTGTAACTACTGAATCTGATCCTGATTCAAATGGATTTTTAATATTATTAGTAAATTTTTTACCAACAATATTAATTTTAGGAGTTGGATTTTATTTTATAACTCGTCAAATGGGAGCTGCTAATAAATCAATGGATTTTGGTCGTAGTCGTGCTCGTTTAAATAGTGATAAAAATAAAATTAACTTTTCAAATGTTGCTGGTTTAGAAGAAGAAAAAGAAGAAGTAGCGGAGTTAATTGACTTTTTAAAGAATCCAAAAAAATTCCAAAAATTAGGAGCTCGTATTCCTAAAGGTGTTTTATTAGTAGGTCCTCCGGGAACAGGTAAAACATTACTTGCTAAAGCTGTAGCTGGTGAGGCTAATGTTCCATTTTATTATATAAGTGGTTCTGAATTTGTTGAACTATTTGTAGGGGTTGGAGCTTCTCGTGTTAGAGATATGTTTAAAGAAGCTAAAAGAACTGCTCCTTGTTTAATATTTATTGATGAAATTGATGCTGTAGGTCGTCAAAGAGGTGCTGGTTTAGGTGGTGGTCACGATGAACGTGAACAAACTTTAAATCAATTACTTACTGAAATGGATGGATTTGGTGCGAATGAGGGAATTATCATTATCGCAGCAACTAATAGACCTGATGTATTAGATCCAGCTTTATTAAGACCTGGTAGATTTGATCGTCAAGTTCAAGTTAATTTACCTGACGTTAAGGGACGTGAAGAAATTTTAGGCGTTCATGCGAAAGGTAAAACTTTAGCTAAAGGTGTTACATTAAAAAATATAGCGATTAGAACTGTTGGTTTTTCAGGAGCTGATTTAGAAAATTTATTAAATGAAGCAGCATTATTAGCTGTTAGAAGAAATAAGTTATCTATCTCAATGAATGAAATTGATGAGGCTCATGATCGTGTATTAATGGGGCCAGCTAAACGTTCTAAAAAATATACTGAAAAAGATAAAAAATTGGTTGCTTATCATGAAGCTGGTCATGCAGTTTTAGGAATAAAATTAGATGGAGCGAATGATGTTCAAAAAATCACTATTATTCCTAGAGGTTACGCTGGTGGATATACAATGATGTTACCAAAAGAAGAAAGATTTACTGCAACAAAACGCGAATTAACTGAAAGAATTATTGGTTTATTAGGTGGTAGAGTTGCTGAGGAATTAATCTTTGATGAGGTTACTACTGGAGCTCATAACGACTTTGAGCAAGCTACTAAAATTGCTCGTTCTATGGTTACTGAATATGGTATGAGTACTTTAGGTCCACTTCAATTAGAACAAACTGAAGGTAGTGTATTCTTAGGTAGAGATTATAATAAAACTAGAAATTTCTCTTCACAAGTTGCCTTTGAAATCGATCAAGAAATGAGAAAAATTATTGATGATTGTTATAAAGAAGCTACTAATATAATTAAGAAAAATAAAAAACTATTAGATTTAATAGCTGATACTTTACTTGTTAAAGAGACTTTAACAAAAGAAGAAATTGATTATTTAGTTGAACATGGTAAATTACCAGTCGAAGAAGAATAAAACTTGATTTTCCAAGTTTTTTTTTGATTATTTATAATATTTTTTAATGTGCTAAAAATTAATAAAAAAAAATAAGAGCATTAAACTCTTATCTGTTATAGAATTCTACGATTAAAGATTCATTAATTTCAGCATTTAATTCGTTTCTTTCTGGATATCTTACATAAGTTCCAGTCATTTTACTTTCATCGAAAGTAACAAATTCAACTCTGTTTAATAAAGCTTCAACTGAAGATTTAATAATTGTCATGTTTTTATCTGACTCTTTAACTGCGATTACATCACCTGGTTTACAAGTGTATGAAGGGATATCTACTTTTTTCCCGTTTACAGTAATATGTCCGTGATTAACTAATTGTCTAGCACCACGTCTAGTTGTTGAAAATCCTAATCTGTACACTAAGTTATCTAAACGAGATTCTAATAATTTGAATAAGTTATCTCCGTGTACTCCTTTGATCTTACCAGCTTTTTCAAATAATGTACGGAATTGTTTTTCATTCATACCATACATAAATCTAACTTTTTGTTTTTCTTGTAATTGAGATCCGTAGTTAGATAATTTTTTAGCTCTTTTACCACCATGTTGACCTGGTTTAGTTGTTCTTTTAGCTAAATCTTTTCCATTTTCTAAAACTGAGAAAGATAAGTGACGAGATTTACGATTAATTGGTCCTGTATATCTTGCCATAAATTCACTCCTTTCCGGTATAAGCTACCTAAAGGTTATTAAGCCATTATAATAGGGTGTTTACTTTAAATGTAGGTAAATAAGCAGCTAAATACCTACAACCTCTAGAAGTAAAAAACACTTTATAATAATTCCTAATAACGCTGCTTAGATGCACACATATTATATTATAAGAAAGCCTTAAAAGTCAAGGATATATGTTCTAATTTTAAAAAAACATCAATATTGTCGATATTTATCAAAAAATATGATACAATTATTATGGTGATGATAGATGAATTTAATTATTATAAATAGTGCTATTTATGTAATAACAGTTATTTTAATAATTGTTGCCTTATATACAATAAGAAAAATTACGACTAAAAATTATAAAGTAATTTTAGATAATTTAGAAATTGAAAAGAATGTGATTGATAGTGTTCCAATTATGGCAGAAATCACAAAAATAAGATCTTTTTTACGTAATGATAAATTAGATGATATTTTGAATGAATGGGAAGATAAATTTAAAAATATTAGAAATAATCATATTCCTAAAGTAACTGATATGATTTTAGAGGCTGAATATTCTTTGGCTCAAAATGATTATAAAGCTATTATTTATAAAATTGCTAAACTAGAAATGGAATTATATAAAATAAAAGTTAGTTCTGATAATTTGTTAGGTGAAATTAAAGAAATTACAACTAGCGAAGAGCGAAATAGAGCCATTATGACTAAATTCAAATCTACATACAGAGAATTGTATGAGAGATTTAATGTGACTAAAAAAGATTATGGTGAAGTTACTGAATCGATTGTTTTACAGTTTGAAAATATTGCTAAAAGATTTGAATTGTTTGAAGTAACTATGGAAAATAATGATTACCAAGAAGTTACAAAAATTATTAAGTCAATTGATGAGATGTTAAAACATATGGAAATTGTTTTGGAAGAAGTTCCTTCGATTGTTTTAATGGCATGTAATATCTTACCTTTAAAAATCAAAGAAATCAATGATATGTATTATGATATGAAAAAAAGTGGTTATCCACTGGATTATTTAAATGTTGAGTACAATATCGAAGAAGCAAACAAAAAGATTATTGAGGTTTTAAAAAGAACTACTATTTTAGATTTAGAAGATTCTTTGTTTGAATTAAAAGTTTTAATTGATTATATTGATTCTTTATTTATTGATTTTGAAAAAGAAGTAAATGATCGTAAAGTTTATCACGAAACTAATTCTTTGTTTAAAAAGAAAATAGAAAAAATTAAAACTTTAGTTGATGATATTTTTGTTCAAATGGATCATATAAAATCAGTTTATGATTTATCGCAAAAAGATATTACTTTTTTAGAAGAAGTTAAAGTTGAAGTTGATAAGCTTAATAAAGATTATGAAATTTTAATTAATCATACTGCTAATAATACTTTCGCTTATTCTAAATTAATTAAAGAAATTGAATCTTTAAATGTTCGTTTAAACTTTATTGAAGAGAGAATGGATAGTTCTTTAGATGCTTTAGATAATATGAAGGAGGATGAGTTAAGAGCTCGTCAACAGCTAGATGAAGTTCGAGAAATTTTAAAAATATCGAAATTAAAAATGCGTGATTACAACTTACCTGTTATTCCTAAATATTACTATACTGAATTAAATGAGGCTGCTGAAGCTATTAAAGAAATTGTTAAAGAGTTAGATAAAAAACCAATTGTGATTAAAACTTTAAATACGAGAGTTGATACTGCTAGAGATTTAGCGTTGAAACTTTATGGTAGAACAAAAGAATTATTAAAAAATGCTCGATTTGCTGAATTAGCGATTGTTTATGGAAATAGATATCGTTATCGTTCAGAAGAAATCGATAAAACTTTAAATAATTCGGAAATTCTATTTAATCGTGGTGAATATCAAAAGTCATTAGAAGCAACAATTGTTTCTTTAAATAAAATGGAACCTGGTATCTATAATAGATTATTAAAATTATATGATAAGTAAATGTAGAGTTAATCTACATTTTTTTGTTAAAAAGTTGCTTTATGTTTTTTTTTATTATAAAATGAAAATGGTGATAATATGAAAGATGGTTTTACGTTAGTAGAAATGATGGCAATTATTGTTATATTAGGGATAATTGCATTGGTTTCAATTCCAGCAATAAATTCAATGCTTGAAAAACAAACTGATGAAGCTTATAATAATTTTTTAAATGAGCTTAATTTAATTACTGAGAATTATGTTACTGTGGAGAGTAATATAAATAATACTTTGAATACAAATGGTGAGGTATGTGTTACAGTATCAGATTTAAAAAAAGAGGGATATATTTCTGAGGAAATTATTAATCCTAAAACAGATGAAAATATTTTAGATGAAAATGTTATAAAAGTTAAAAAAGATGTGGATTATAATTTACACTTTGAATTTTTTGAAAACAGTGTGACTGCTGGGTGCTAAGGAGAATATATGAAAACAATAAAAGATTTAAATATTAAGGATAAAAAAGTTATAATTAGAGTTGATTTTAATGTTCCGATTAAAGATGGTATTATTCAAGATGATACGCGAATTAAGGAAAGTTTAGAGACTATTAATTATGCTATTGAAAATGGTTCTAAAGTAATATTATTAAGTCACTTGGGTCGTGTTAAGACTGAAGAAGATTTAAAAAACACTTTAAGTCCTGTTGCTTTGAGATTAGGTGAATTATTAGGGAAAGATGTTATTTTTGTTGATAAAACAAGGGGAACAGAATTAGAAACAGCTATAAATAATTTAAAACAAGGTGATGTTTTACTTATGGAAAATACACGTTTTGAAGATTTGGTTGAAAAAAAAGAAAGCAAAAATAACAAAGAATTGGGTGCTTATTGGGCATCTTTAGGTGATTTATTTGTAAATGATGCTTTTGGTACTTCCCATCGTGAACATGCTTCTAATGTTGGTATTGCTTCTATTTTAGAAAGTGGTATAGGATTTTTAATTGAAAAAGAATTAAAAAATTTAGATGAATCTTTAAAAAATCCACAAAGACCTTATGCTATTATTTTAGGTGGCGCTAAGGTGGCTGATAAAATAACTTTAATTGATAATTTAATTAAAAAAGTTGATTATTTAATTATTGGTGGTGGTATGGCTTTTACCTTTTTAAAGGCGAAGGGTATTGAAATTGGTAAGTCTTTGTTAGATGAAGATAGTATCGAATTTTGTAAAGATTTGTTAGATAATTATGAGGATAAAATTATATTGCCTATAGATGTTGTATTAGATGATAATAAAACTGTATTTGTGAATGATATACCTGCTTCCAATAGAGGTCTTGATATAGGTTATCAATCTTTAAAAGTATTTAAACAGTATTTAGAACAATGTAAAACTATTATTTGGAATGGTCCGGTAGGTTTATTTGAAGAAGAAGCTTTTTCTAAAGGTACTATTGGAGTTTGTGAAATATTAAAAAACATTGAGGCTATAAAGATTATTGGTGGTGGTGATACTGCTAGTGCTGTGAATCAATTTGGTTTTAAGAACGATATGACTCATATTTCAACTGGTGGTGGTGCTAGTCTAGAGTTACTAGAAGGAAAAGCTTTACCAGGAATTGAGGTCATAAAATGAAAATATATGCTAATTTAAAAATGAATTTAAATAAGGATGAAGTTTTAAATTTAAGAAATAATATAACTGAATCTGATGATTTAATTATGATACCTAGTAATATTTTTTTAAATGATTTTAGTACTTTTAACTTAGGAGCTCAAGATGTATCTTGTTTTAAAAATGGTTCTTATACTGGGGATATTAGTGCTTCTCAATTAAAATCAATTGGAATTTCTTATTGCTTAGTTGGTCATAGTGAAAGACGAAAAAACTATTGTGAAAATAATGAATTGTTTAAATTAAAAATTGAAAGATTAATCGAAAATGATATTACACCTATTTTGTGTGTAGGTGAAAATCAAGGGGAAGATTTTGTTGATGTTTTAAATGAGCAATTGAGTTTTTTAGATAGTGAAATAGTTGATAAAATCATTATTGCTTATGAACCAATTTGGGCTATAGGTACTGGTTTAATTCCAACAGTTGAAAAAATCACTGAAATTACAGATTTTATTAAAAGTAGATGGAACACTTTAGTTTTATATGGTGGTAGTGTTGATGAAAATAACATTGATATTTTAAAAATAATAAATAATTTAGACGGGTTTTTAGTTGGTAAAGCTTCTTGTGATTCTTTTAAATTGAATGCACTTTTAAATAGTATTCGACAAAAGTAGACATGAAATGCTATTTGAAATTTTTTAAAAATATTATATAATCTAATTACAGCAGTAAATTTATTTAAAGGGGAACTATATGGACAAAATAAAAGTCTTAATGATAGACGATAATGAGAAGTTAGTTGAAGCTGTAAAGGAGTATTTTGATAATAAGAACATTGAAATTGTTGATTGGGCACATGATGGTAAGATTGGATTTGAGAAAATTGTTGAACTTAAGGACAGTTATGATTTGATTTTATTAGATTTGATTATGCCTAATAAGGATGGTTTATATGTTTTAGAACAAATGAAAATTAATAATATAAATAAAAAAGTTATTGTAGAAACTAGTTATAATTCTGATGAAGCTATAAAAGAAGTTTCTAGCTATGGTGTTGAGTATTTAATTCTTAAACCATTTGAAATGGTCGATTTGGAAGCTCGAATCAATAGTGTTTTTAGTCGTAAAGACAAAGATAATATTGATTTTTATAATAGTAATATTCAAAATGCTATTAGTAAATTACTACATAATTTAGGTATACCTTCACACATAAAAGGTTATCAATTTATTAGAGAATCTGTAAGTTTAATGTTTGATAATCCCGGTTTAATAGGTGGTATAACTAAAGAGTTGTATCCTGAATTAGCGGCGAAATTTGATACAACAGTTTCTCGTGTAGAAAGAGCTATTCGACATGCAATTGAGGTTAGTTGGAATCGTGGTGACATCGATTTAATGGAAAATATATTTGGTCATAGTGTGGATATAGATAGATCTAAACCAACTAATTCTGAATTTATAGTTACAATTGCTGATAGATTACGCTTAGATTTTCACAAAGTAGGTGTGTAAATCTTTTTTGTTAGTAGGGTGTGAAATATGATAAAAAAAATAATAAATATTTTATTATTTAATTCACTGATTGGATTGTTTTTGGTTTTGTTTTTTTTCATAACTAATCACAATTTGATTAATGATAATAATCTTTCTACATATATAAATGAGGCAGATATTTTAAATATTAAAGCTAGTTATATTTTTGATGTAACTGATGATATCACTGTTTTAGAAAAATTAGAAGAGATGGCTTTTGAATTAGCTATTCCAGAAGAAATAATAGATGATATTTTAAAAAGTGAGGAATTAACTAGTATTTTAGCTGAATATTTTAAAATAAGTTTAAATTCATATTATGATGAGGTTATTTTATCCAATGATTTAATTGAAAAAATGATTGAGATAGCTTTAGTTTCTAGTGAGGATCATTTAAATATTGTTTTGTCTGATGATGTATTAGAAGAGCTTATAATTACTTATTGTAATAATGTTCAATCGTTAATGCCTGAAAAATTAGAGGTTATTGGTAATTCGAAAATTTTAAAAATATGGAATTATTCATTTGATTTTAATCAATTATATTTATTATTGATAGGACTTGTCATTGTAGTTTTGGTAACTCTTGTTAATAAGGATTTTAAAAAATCGATTAAGTATATCGGTTTAACTTTAATGATAACTGGTATAATTTTTGTTTTATTTGGTTCTTTGGATGGAGTTTTAAATAACTATTTAACAGATGAACTTGATGGAATAAAAGTTATTTTATCGCCTTTAATTACCCAGTTAGCTACTATTTGGTTTCAAACAGGGTTTTTACTATCGTTTTCGGGAATTTTAATATATTTGATTTTTGTATTTATTAAAAGAATTGAAGCTACGTAATTGGATTTTCTAATGGTCCAAAATCATTTTCTTCATTTAAACTTTCAAAAACAATATATAATACTATTAAACCTGCTATTAAATTAAGAATTGATGCGAAAATGTTTTTTAAAAATATTTCGCTATCGATTCTTTTTTCTTTAGCTAAATTGTATTGCTCATAATTTATATATAGTAATGCTATTAAAATTAAAATTCCTATTATCCGATTAAAGAGGTTTAGATATCTATCAAATTCACTGGAGGTGAAAGTTTTTTTATTTAATAATTGTTGTTGTTCGTTATAGGTTAAATAGATTGATACTATTAGTGTTAATATGAAAATAAAAGTAGCGATATTTTGTTTTTTTAAAATTGATACTTCTTTAAGTCTTAAATAAGGTCCATTCATATTTAAGTATATTATTTTATAGGGGTTTTAGTATCTTTATTCATCTAAATATGATAAACTTATAATGGTGATTATATGAACGTTTATGATTTTGATAATACAATATATGATGGTGAAAGTCTTTTTGATTTCTTTTTATTTTGTTTGAAAAAAGAAATTCATTTAATAAGATTTGTTCCCCAAGCAATTTGGATTTTGACTTTATACAAATTAAATAAATTAGATTTAAATAAGTTACGTATTCAGTTAGAAAAAATAGTTAGTTGTTCTTTAGGGAATCATGAAGATTATGTTAAGGAATTTTGGGTAAAAAATATCAGTAAAATCAAACCAGAGTTTTTAGCTATGCTAAAGGAGGATGATTTAATTATTACGGGTTGTCCAAATATTTTGTTTGACCATATTAAAGATAAAATAAAAGTTAAAAATATTATTTGTTCTGAATTTGATGTTAAATCTAGAAAAATTAAATTCTTATGTTTAGGTAAAAATAAAGTTGATATGATGAATAAAAAATTTCCTAATATTAAAATCAATCAATTTTATACTGACTCTAAAATGGATCAACCGTTAATGGATTTATCTTTTGAAGTTTTTTTGGTTAAAAAGAAGCACATTTATAAAATTAAGTGAGTTTTGATTCATTTACTTGATATTAATTTTGTGGTAAAATAGGGTATGAAGGTGAATGTATGGAGAATAATGAAATTGTAAATAAATATAATATTTTTAATAATAAAATTGATGAATTTGGGAGGTTGCTTTGAAGTTGATAAAAAAAATATTCGCATCAAAGAACTAGAAGATATAATTAATGATCCAGATTTTTGGTCTAATCAAGATAAAGCTGTTATTGATGAACTAAGTGGTTTGAAAAAAACAGTTCAACAATTCAATTTGTTAGTAAACAGTTTTGATTTTGAGTTATTAGAATATTTGGAAGATGTAGAAATTAAAAACTTATTAGTATCTGAAATTCCGGTTATTGAGAAAAATATTGCTGAATTAGAGATTGAAATTTTATTAAGTGGTGAGTATGATAAGGGTAATGCTATTTTAGAAATTCATCCTGGAGCTGGGGGAACTGAAAGTTGTGATTGGGCTTTAATGCTTTATAGAATGTATTCTAGATATTGTGAAAGCAAGGGCTATAGTATTGAAATTTTAGAATATCAAAAAGGTGAGGAAGCCGGAATAAAAGCTGTATCTATTTTAGTAAAAGGTATTAATGCTTTTGGGTATTTAAAGAGTGAAAAAGGTGTTCACCGTTTGGTTAGAATTTCACCTTTTGATTCTAATTCTAGAAGACATACATCTTTTGCTTCGGTTGAAGTTATTCCATATATTGATAATAAAAATATTGTAGTAGATATAAAAGATGTTGATTTAAAAATCGATGTTTATCGTAGTAGTGGCGCTGGTGGTCAAAGTGTTAATACTACTGATTCAGCAGTTAGAATTACGCATTTACCAACTAAAACAGTTGTTACGTGTCAAAATGAACGTAGTCAAATTAAAAATAAAGAAAAAGCTATGGAGCTTTTAATGAATAAATTATTTTTAATTGAAGAAGAAAAAAAACAAAAAGAACTAAAAGAATTAAAAGGAATGCAATCAGAAATTAATTTTGGTTCACAAATTAGAAGTTATGTTATGCATCCTTATTCTTTGGTAAAGGATCATCGAACAAATGTTGATACAAGTAATGTTTTAAAAGTTTTAGATGGTGAGCTTGATATGTTTATTAATGAAAGTTTAAAGAGGTTGTAAAATGAAAGTGTTAAAAAAAGAGGTTATTAAAATAAGTAAAAGTAGTTTATTTGATTTCGCAATGCTTTTATTGGGCGCAACTATTATGGCTTTAGCTTTTAACTTATTTTTTATTCCTAATGATATCGTTATTGGTTTCAGTGGTTTATCGATTGTTGCTTCAGAATTATGGGGGATAAAACCTTCTTACTTCATAGCTGCTGGATATGCTGTATTGGTGCTTTTAAGTTTTATTGTTCTAGGATTTAAATCAACTAAAAGGTCGGTAATTGGTTCTATTTTATATCCATTATTAGTTGAGGCCACTTCATATTTGACAATTTATATAAGTTTTAATGAAGTTGAACCGATATTATTGATAATATTGGGAGCTGTTTCTTTAGGATTTGGTTCTGGACTTGTTTATCGCTTTAATTATTCAACTGGTGGTAGTGATATTATTAATCAAATAATTTCTAAATTTTTGAAAAGACCTATAGGTTATAGCATGATTCTTTCCAATATATTTATTATTTCGGTGGGATTTTTTACATTTGGTATTAATGCTGTAATTTATTCTTTAGTTGTTGCTTACATTATGAGTATTGTAATTGATAAAGTAATGATTGGTATTTCTGAATCGAAGACTTTTAATATTATTACAGAATCTGAAAGTGAAGTAAAAAAATTCTTACTTAGTAATTTAAGTCACGGTGTTACTGTTACTGAAGGACGTGGTGGTTATACTGGAAATGTGATTAAAGTTATTATGTGTGTTGTTCCAACTAAGGAATATATGATTGTAAAAGAAGGTATATTAAATATTGATAAAAATGCGCTTATATTGGTATCAGATGTTTATGAAGTAGTAGGAAATAAGTAAAGGGGATGGTTAAGTGAGTTTAATTCAAATAAAAAATGTCAAAAAAACTTATAAAACTGGTGTAACAGCCGTACATGAAATGAGTTTAAATTTCGATAAAGAAGAATTTGTATTTATTATAGGTTCTACTGGTTGTGGTAAATCAACACTTATTAAAATGTTATATAGAGAAGAAAAACCTACTTCAGGAATAATCAATATTGGTGGTATTAATGTTGGTAAATTACGAAATTCTAAAGTATTTAAAATTAGAAGAAAAATTGGAGTTGTTTTTCAAGATTTCAAATTATTAACAAAAGCTACTGCTTATGAGAATGTTGCATTCGCACTAGAAATATTTGGTTTACCAAAATCTGAAATTCATGCTAAGGTTATTAAAGCTTTAGACTTAGTTGGTCTTAAAAATAAAGCTAAGAGTTATCCTAATCAATTATCGGGTGGTGAACAACAAAGAGTTGCAATTGCTAGAGCAATAGTTAATGGTCCTAAGTTACTTATTTGTGATGAGCCGACTGGTAATTTAGATGAAAATACTAGTATGGAAGTAATGAAAGTTTTAGAGGAAATCAATAAACTTGGAACGACTATTATCATGGTAACACATGATAAGGATATTGTAAAAAGAATGAAAAAAAGAGTTATTTTATTAGATTCAGGTAGAATTGTTAAAGATTATAAAGAAGGTGAGTATAAAGATGAAGGCGTTTAGAATTTTATTTAGAAATATAAGAGATTCTTTTAAAAGTATCTTTAGAAATTTTTCTCTTTCTATGGCATCTATTATAAGTATTATAATTACTTTACTTGTTGTTGCTATTGCTATTATATTAACTTTTAATATTAATAACTTTACAATGGAAGTTGAAAGAGATTTAACGATTGTTGTCTTTTTAGAAACTGATATAACTTTAGAACGTATTGATGAAATTGATGATGAAATTTTACTTTTAAATCATATTTCTAGTTATGAGTTTATTGATAAAATGACTTTACGTGATGAATTCATGGCAGGAAGTGATGATTACAAAAGTCTTTTGGAAAAATATGATACTAGAGAAGAAAATCCTTTAGCAGATTCTTACAATGTGAAAGTAACAGATATTGAATATTCAGAATCTGTAGCTCAAGAGCTGATGTTAATTGATGGTGTTACTAGTGTTAAATATGGTGAAGGACTTATTGAACAATTAATTGCTGTTTTTGAAACTATTAGAACAATTAGTATTTGGATTGTAGTTTCATTGATTTTAGTAACAGGATTTTTAATAACTAATACTATTAAAATAACTATATTTTCTCGTAGAAGAGAAATTGATATTATGAGACTTGTTGGAGCTTCTAATATAAATATTAAAATACCATTTATTTTAGAAGGTTTATTTATCGGTCTATTTGGTTCTATTATTCCGATAATAGCAACTATTATTGGTTATGAAAAATTTTATGTAGCTTTTAGTTTGCAGGATATTTCGCCATTTATTAAATTAATTGAACCGATGCCTTTTGCTTTAATAGTTGCAGGAATATTATTTGTTATTGGTATTACTGTGGGTATGATCGGTTCTTGGTTGGCAGTAAGAAAACATTTGAAAGTTTAAGGAGATGAAATATGAATATTTGTAATGATCCAGATATATTATCTATATTTTATATCGCTAATATATTAATTGATATTGCTTTAATAGTAGCGCCTATTATTTTAATTATTATGTTGATAATTGATATAGTTAAAACTATTTCTGGAGATATTGATAAGGTTAAAAATTTAAAAAAATCTTTTACTTATAGATTAATTGCTATTGTAATTATTATATTGGTACCCGTAATTGTTGATTTTGGTTTAAGTATTATGGATAGCCCTGATACTGTTAATTACATTGATTGTTTAACTAATGCAGAATTAGATAAAATTGAAGAGTTAAGACAAGAACAGGCGTTTGAAGCTTTAGAAACTTATTTAGCAGAACCTACTAAGTATAATTATGATATAGCTTATGGATTAATTTCTAAAATTGGCGAGGATGGGGTCAGAGAAGATTTTGAATCACAACTTGGAACTCAACCCTAATTTTAAATAATAACTATTGATGAAATCAATGGTTTTTATTTTGTGGAAATTTCTTTTTTATTTTTTTTGCAGGATTTTAATTTCTTTTGGTCTATAATAACTAATGACAAGCAAAAAAATGTTTGCTATAATTAAAAAGAGAAGGTGAATTTATGGATATCGAAAACATGAAAAATGTTGGACCTAAAATATTAAATGAATTAAAAAAATTAGGTATTAATACAGATGTCGATTTGTTACATTATTATCCGTTTAGATATAATTTAATTAAGAAAACAACACTGGTTGATAATGAGAAAGTTGTTATTGATGGTGTTGTATGTAACAATGCTGTGGTAAGATATTTGAGAAATAAAAAAGATGTTATGCAGTTTACACTAGAATCTGATAGTGGTTTTATTAAAATTATTTTATATAATCGTGGTTACCTTAAGAGTAATATCGTGAGTGGTAAAAAAATAACAGTTATTGGAAAATATAATAAGAAAAATAATGAGATTATTGCTTCTGATGTTAGATTTGAATTACTTGGCGATGAAGTTATAATTGAGCCTATTTATCACGCTACTAAGAGCTTAACTTCACTTAAAATTAATAATTTGATAAAAAATTACAATGGTAATATTACTTCTTATTTACCTGAAAAAGTTATTTCTGAAAATAATTTTATTAGTAAATCTTTAGCGCTTAAATATATTCATAACCCTGTAGATTTTGATAGTTTAAAAAAGGCGATTAAAGTTTTAAAATATGAAGAGTTATTTTTGTTTATGTTAAAAATTAATTATTTAAAAATTAAAAGAAGTGAGAAGGGGAATATTAAAAAAGTAGATTGGAATTTAATTGGTAACAAAATTAGAACTTTAGATTTTGAATTAACTTTAGACCAGTTAAATTCAGTGAAGGATATTTATAATGATTTTTGTTCTGATAAACGAATGAACAGGTTGTTACAAGGTGATGTTGGTAGTGGTAAAACAATTGTATCTTTTTTAGCTTTATATATGAATTTTTTAGCTGGATATCAAGGAGCTATTATGGCACCAACTGAAATTTTAGCTAAACAGCATTACGATAGTTTTAAAAAGTTGTTTCCAGATATTGATATTGTATTATTAACTGGTAAAAGTAAAGGTAAAGCTACTTTGGTGAAAAAGATTAGTGATGGTGTTGATGTTGTGATTGGAACACATGCTTTAACTAGCGAAAATGTTACTTATAATAATTTAGGTTTGGTGATTACAGATGAACAACATCGGTTTGGAGTTAATCAAAGAAGTAAGTTTAGGAATAAAGGATGTAAACCAGATATACTTTATATGAGTGCTACACCAATTCCCAGAACTTATGCAATTACACTTTTTGGTGATATGGATATTTCTAGTATTAAAACAAAACCAGTTGGTCGTAAAGAAATTATCTCAATTTTAAAAAACAATAGCGAAATAAAAGATGTTTTAAAAGTTATGTATGAGCAAATTAAAATAGGACATCAAGTTTATGTTATTGCCCCTTCAATTGAAGAGAGTGAGAATATGAATTTAGAAAATGTTTTGGCTTTAGAGTCTAAGTTGTTACAGGCTTTTGGAAAAGTTTGTAAAATTGGAATTATGCATGGTAAATTAACTAGTAAAGAAAAAGAAGAAGTGATGTTAAAATTTGTTAATAATGAAATTCAAATTTTAATTTCTACTACGGTTATTGAAGTTGGAGTAGATGTTAAAAACGCTACTTGTTTAGTTGTTTTTAATAGTGAAAGATTTGGATTGTCTACTTTACATCAGTTAAGAGGTAGAATTGGGAGAAATGAATTACAATCTTATTTTGTGATGATAAGTGATAATGAAACAGAAAGATTGAAAGTTATGATTAAAACTAATGATGGTTTTGAAATTAGTGCTTATGATATGGAATTACGTGGTAGTGGCGATTTGTTTGGTTTTCGTCAAAGTGGTGATATGCAATTTAAATTAGCTAATATTAAGAAAGATTTTAAATTATTAGAACAAACTCGAAATGATAGTTATGACTATATCAACACTTTAGAAATGTCACAAATAAAAAAAATCCTTACTGAAGTAAGTGATTTAGATTAAAATTGACTTTAATTTTATATTGGGGTATAATTATAATGCGTCAATGACGCACGAATACTTACGGTATTTATGTGAGTATTCAACCCCCAAAGGAGCATTTGCTCCTATTTTTTTTGATTTGATTTAATTGTTTTAATAATTTCTTTATTTTGACAATCATCTTCGAAGTAATCTATTAAAATATTTCTTCTAGAATGTATTTTTTCAAAATCAGCACTTAAGAAAATAGATAGTTTTATTTCAATTAAAAATTTTTCCAACTCATTGAAAACTTTAAGTACTAGTTTTTTTTCGCTTTTATTTAATGAATTTTTAGTTTTTTCATATAAGTAATCTAATGTTTTTATAATTTCAAAACTGTCGTATTTATATTGATTTTCATTTAAAAATGTAATTAAACCTTCTAAATCATTAGTTATATATAAGTTTTTAAATTCTTCTTCACCTACTAAATATTCCAATCTACCGACAAAATGTGTAAAATAATCATTTTTTTGTATATTGTTATTTGTATGTTTAGTTAGTATTAGATTACGGTATCCATAAGTTAGTGATTGTCCTACTTCATAAGTATTTGTTCTTTGAGTAAAACCTTCATTATATGAGTTTTTCTCACTATCTATTTTGATAACTTTGTTAGGGTTATTATTGATAAAGTCTTTTAATTCTTTTGTTGCTTTCAATTTTTGAATTTTATTAAAAGCATATTTACTGATAACGATTGTCCCTAATATAGTTGTTAAAATAATAAGTTCCTCTTCATTTTTGATGTTTTGAATAATATTTTTAAACATAAGAATACTCCTTTTTTTAGATATTATATATCTTTATCTTAATATTTACAAGTTTAAATTTGACAAATGTTTAAATTTATTATATATTAAAGGTGTGAGGAGATATAAGCATTTGCGAGCTATCTCGGGACAATATCCTACACGAACTACAAAGTCGGAGTCACTGTAAAAAGAGGTTCTAGACTTTTTTTTGCGGAATATTATAATTAGGAAGGTGGTAAAATGAGAAAAACGACAATTTATGATTCTAGTTTTATTGAAAAGATAAGTCATTATGGGACTTGTTTAACTGATTATGAAGTACCAAAATATAAGTGTTCTTATAAAAATGATCCAATTCGAATGGATGTTATTAAATTATTGGAAAAAGAAGGTTATTCACAGGAACGAATTGGAACTTATTTATTCAGTGAATTAGTGTTGAAAGTAACTGATATTTTGAGTAATTCAAATGATGTTGATGGCGAAAAGTTAAAATTAATTGAAAAATTGGGAAATCCTTATTCAGAATTTTATTTTGAATTGGCTAGATTAGAATTAGATACAGGTGTCACTTCGTTTCATGCTTTAATTAAGCAAACAAGAGATTTAGATGAGAAAACACCTAGTACTTTTATTGAAGATGTTATGGCTTTAGCGCTTAAGTGTAAAGAAAAATTTGATAGTCAAAATTTAGTGACTGAAGTTCAAAAAACTTTAACTAAATTAGTATAAGTTTTTTTTATTGCTTACAATGTTTAGAGTATGGTATAATTTAAATAGGTGATGATATGGAAATCATAATAATAGGTTTGTTAGTGGTTATACTAATTATTGTAATATTCTCATTAACTAAATCTGTTAATGAATCAAATATTACTGAAAGACTTGGAAAATTGGAAACAGGGTTAGTTAAAGAAATTGGTGATTTTAAATCTTCCTTTGGCAGAGAATTAAATGAAGATTTTATTAAGTTAAACGATAAAATAGAAAATAGACTTAATATTATAAGTGATAAGGTTAATGAGAGACTGG
>CAYJJY010000016.1:19582-20325 GCA_964370615.1 uncultured Muribaculaceae bacterium | reverse complement strand
CTTTTTAAAGAAATCAACTATATTTGAAATAATTTTTTTATCTTTAAAAAATAATGCTATTTTTTTAAATACATTCTTAAAGAAATTAACTACATTTGAAATGATTTTTTTATCTTTAAAAAATAATGCTATTTTGTTAAATAACTTTTTAAAGAAATCAACTATATTTGAAATAATTTTTTTATCTTTAAAAAATAATACTATTTTATTAAACAACTTTTTAAAGAAATTAACTACACTTAAATAAAAACTATTATTTTTTATAAAGCTAACAAACTTATTTTCAGATTTTTTCTTAGTAGTTGTTTTAATTTCTTTTGAATCACTATTTTTACTACTAGTTTTTTTTGTAGTAGCTTTCGAATTACTACTCTTACTACTAGATTTTTTTGTAGTAGCTTTCGAATCATTACTCTTACTACTAGATTTTTTAGCCGTAGTTTTACTTGTTTTTGAATCACTACTTTTTTTAGCCGTAGTTTTACTTGTTTTTGAATCACTACTTTTTTTAGTGGCAGTTTTTAAAGCTTTTGAATTACTACTTTTTTTGGAATTTGCAGTAGTTTTTTTTTCTGGTATTTTAGTACCATTTTTTGCTATCATCTTAGAACTAGACTTCAGTTCTAAATTTCCACTAGGCTTTTTATCAGTAATTTTTGAACCCCTAATAATAATTTCTTTTTCTACTGGTTTCTTCACTTTAATTTCAACTTGTTCTTCTACAATTATTTTCTTAGGAGCAG
>CAYJJY010000016.1:0-19572 GCA_964370615.1 uncultured Muribaculaceae bacterium | reverse complement strand
GTTTTCGGTTTACTAGCTACAGTTTTCTTAACCTCAGTTTTTGGTTTACTAGCTACAGTTTTCTTAACCTCACTTTTTGGTTTATTGACAATTTTTTTTAAGTTTGAATTATTTTTAATTGAATTGGATTTATTATTTTTTTTATTACTCATAATTAAAACCTAAAATATAAAAATGGATTATATGAATCACTTACTAAAAAAGCTACAGTTATTATAAATAATAAAATATAAATAACACTCACAAACCAATTCATTTTTACCCTTTCTTTTAAAATTGGAACTGATAATAAACATCCAATCAATATGATATATATATAATTAGAAAAATAAAATAAAAAAATAATATTAATAAAATTATTTCCACTAAAACCAAATAAAATAGAACCAAAACCAATTAAATTATCTACATTATCGAATGCGAAAATATAAAAACTAACTAAAATTAAAAATATCGTACCAACATGTCTAAACACACTAGGAATTTTTTCTAAAATATTTTTAAAAACATACTTCTCTAAGATTAATATAATTCCAAAATATAAACCCCAAATTATAAAATTCCAAGAAGCACCGTGCCAAAGACCAGTTAAAAACCAAACAATAATAATATTTCTAATTGCATTTTTTTTATTTCCTCCAAGAGGAATATAAACATAATCTTTAAACCATGATGATAAAGTTATATGCCATCTACGCCAAAACTCTGTAATAGATTTAGCTATAAATGGATAATTAAAGTTTCTAGGATAATTAAATCCTAACATTTTTCCGATTCCCATAGCCATATCACTATAACCAGAAAAATCGAAATATATTTGTAAAGTAAAACATAAAACAGCCAACCAAGCACTTAAAACAGAAATGTTTTCATAAGGTAAATTAGAAAGTAAACTAAATAAATACCCCACATTATTAGCAATTAAAACTTTTTTAAATAAACCATTTAAAAATATAATTAAACCACTATTAAAATCACTAAAAGTTGCTTTGCGATTATGTAATTCTTTATTGACATCTTCATACCTAACAATAGGACCAGCTATTAATTGTGGAAACATTGTTACATATGTTAAAAAATTTAAGAAGTTTTTTTCAGCTTTGACTTTACCACGATAAACATCAATCGAGTAACTCATAGTTTGGAAAGTAAAAAAACTTATTCCAATTGGTAACCCTAATTTTAATAACGGAATTGACGTATCAAAAATAAAATTAATATTTTCAATTAAAAAGTCACTATATTTGAAAAAACCTAATAATAATAAATTTATAATTATCGAAAAAGTTAAAAATAATTTCTTTTTCTCACCCTTCTCAATCAATCTCCCAATTGTATAATCAGTAATTGATGAAAGTATCAGTAATACAATATATACAGGCTCACCCCAAGCATAAAATATTAAACTAAAAATCAATAATAAAATATTTTTAAATGGTAGTGTGTAATATAAAATTAAAAATAAAGGTAAAAAGAAAAATATAAAAGGAATGCTACTAAAAACCATTAATTTTTAATATTTTCAAATACTAATTCATTATCACTTGAAATGATATAAATTAAGTAATCTCCTAAAGTTTCTTCTTTTCTATTTTTAACTAATTCATATTGATCAGGTAAATAAGTTACCCATTGTTCTTCTAAACGTGTCATATAAGCATCTAATTGCTCTTTAACAACATCTTCTTGCCCATCTAAAGGCTTAACAATTATATACATAGATGATTGCGTCATCATCATCGGAACTTTAACTAATATTTCTGCAACATTTGAAGGATCTACTCCAATCATAGTTTCAATATCAGAAATTGGAATTTCTAAAAGATTATTAAAAACAGGATTACTACTTTTTTTAATGCTTTCCATTACTTTAGTATTATCTAAAGAAGATACGTAAATTAAATATCCTTGATATTCTTCATAACTCACATTTTCTAAATCTTTTACAAACGAATCCATTTGTTCTTTTATAGTTTCTAACTCACCATCATTAGCTTTTAAAACAGCTAATAACTGTCCATTATCTTCATTGTATTGTACTGAATATTCTGAAATTAAAGTATTATCTAAACCAAATACCTCTTCAAAATCATAATCATATACATATTCAAGACCCTCATAAGCCTCTAACCCATCCACATTTATGGCATGGATACTAAATTTTCCATCTTGTAATTGATCTAATTCAACCCCAATTGCACCTAAGTCTAACACAACATTACTTTGACAACCAGTTAAAGTAAGCATTATAGTTAAACCAAAAGCTATTAATATTTTTTTCATTTATTTCTCCTCACATTCTAATAATAATTCATATTCACCGTTATATAACAACATGTTATCATTCATACTTTCATAAACCTCATAATTAACCCCCATTATACGCACATCATAAAGTTTATAAGTAAGCTCCTGCTCACTAAAAGTTAAATTTAAACAATTTAATGTATAATCTACAGGTTCAATTATAAATCTACTTTCTATTGTAATTACCTCATTAACGCTAACAGGTACAATAAAAAGTAAAATAAAAACACCCAAAATTATCTGTCGATAAATATATTTTTGTCCCCCAACATTTTTGTTTTTGATTTTATGTAACATTTTTTCTTTTTGGGACTGTGATAAAGTAACATTATCTAAAGCTTTTTTCATCTTCATAGTTCTTCACTCCCTAAACTTTCCTTTAATAGATTTCTCCCCTTTGAAAGAAGTGTTCTAATACTAGATTCTTTTTTCCCAAGTATCTCAGCAATCTCCTTTGATTTATAACCTTCATAATAATACATATAAATAACTTGTTTATATTTAAGTGGTAAATTAAGTACAGCTTCTAATATATTTTTATCACCATCAGAAAAACTAACTTCCATATCATCATAATTTACATTACGATTCCAATAAGATTTAAAATGATTTTTACAATTATTAGTAGCCACAACAATAAACCAAGCTTTTTCATGTTCAGAAGATTCAAAATGAGGTAACTTATTCAAATACTTAAAAAAAGTAATTTGAACCATATCCTCACTATCACTCTGATTTTTCATATAAAGAAAACAAATTCTGTATACCGTCTCAACATTACGGTTATAAACCAAATCGAACTCACTGAAATCATTCAGTAAATTCACGATTCTCACCTCTTCCATATATAATACAATTCAAAATACTAAAATGTTGTAACAAATTTTAAATTTTTACAGTTTTTATTATACCACAAAAAAAGTCCAAGATTAGACTTTTTTTAATTTAAAATTATTTTATTTACACTTTACAAATTAATTATAATCAGCTACTGTACAAGTATCAAACTCAGTTTTCTCTGAAATAACTTCTGTATTAAATTCTTTATAATAACAAACATCATTAAGTTCAATAGCTAAAGCATAATCACCCATACTATTCATTTTTAAAATTCCACCAGCTGGTTTTTCGTTACTTGTTTCAATATACTCATAAATATTTGTTGAACCATCCATCTTAGCTCTTAAAGCTACCGATTCAGCTGAATCAGGTAACACCAACATGTTTTGGTACATAGTTGAAGCTCCTTTGTTAAGTAAATCAACAGTTGCCTCATCAGCTGCTTTCGCTGAACGATTAATAACTCCTAAAACAACCGGTGTTGCAATAGCAACAACTAAAGCTAAAATAACAATAACTGCTAGTAATTCTACTAATGTAAATCCATTTTTTTTCATAAATTTCTCCTACCTTCTATATAAATTATATATTATAATAAATATAAATGCAAGTCTTAATTTCTAAGTTTAGCGCTACTTTTACTTTCAACATCTTTAATTATTTTATTTAACAAATTATTAATATCCTCATCATTTAAAGTCTTAGTACTATCATTAAATGTTAATGAATATGCAATAGATTTTTCATTTTCTAAAACATTCTCACCTGTATAAACATCAAAAACCTCTAAATCAATTAATAAACGACTAGCTGATTTTTTAATAATATCCTCAATAACAGCAGAACTAATATCTTTATCCATAACAAACGATAAATCTTTTACAATTGAAGGATACTTAGAAAATTCTTTATATTTAATAGCTTTAACATCTTTATCTAATTCATTCATGTTAAGCTCCATTACATAAATATCATCTTTATGCACAGAAGGATGAACTCTTCCAATAAAACCAATTTCTTTACGATCTAATAATACCTTCGCACTCATACCAGGATGCATTGAATGAATAGCAGAAACTTCGAAAGAATATCTATTTTTAAACCCTAAATAATTAAGTAAATCTTCTAAAATACCTTTTATAACATAAAAATCAACTTTAACATCAACTTTATTGAAGTTATTTTTAATATAACTACCACTCATTAAAACAGCGACTTTACTAATTTGTTCAAAATTAACATCATAAGTTTTACTAATTTCATATAAAAAGATATCAGTAACTTTTCTTTTTTTATTATAATCATAAACATTTAATAATGAAGGTAAAATTGAAGTTCTAATAACTGACTTATCAACACTCATTGGATTAGGTAAAATCATATTTTCTTTATCACCTTTAAATAAAGAAGCCATTTGTGGTGAAGTTAAAGTATAAGTTTTAGCTTCATTTAATCCTAATAAACGTAAACGTTTAGAAATTAATTTACGAATCTTAACATCGCCAACATAGCCACCTTTTTTTACACTTAATTTCGGTAAAGATGACACCAAATTGTGATAACCATATAATCTACCAATTTCCTCAGCAATATCATTAACATTAGCTTCAATATCTAAACGACGCTTTGGAATAACACATTTAAAAACATCATTATCAAATTCATATTTAAAATCTAACTTTTCAAGTTCTAATTTGATATCGTCTTCTTTGATTTCAATACCTAACATTTTATTAATATCAACAGCTTTAAACGATACAACAGTTTCTGTTTTATCAATATTATCATATGAAACCATTCCCGTTAATATTTTAGCATCAGCATATTTTTCTAATAAATGACAAGCTCTATTAATAGCATTTAAAGTATATTCATAATTTAAACCTTTACCATATCTAATTGAAGCTTCACTTCTTAAATTAAGTTTAGAAGCTGTATTTCTGACACTAATAGCATCAAATATAGCAGATTCAATTAAAATATTTTTAGTATTATTATCAACCTCTGTATTATTACCACCCATAACGCCAGCAATACAAACAGCATTATCACCATCAGCAATAACAATATCATTACTATTTAAAACACGTTGTTTATCATCTAAAGTAACTATCTCTTCATTATCTAAAGCATCTCTAACAACAATTTTATTACCTAATTTATCTTTATCAAAGAAATGTAACGGTTGCCCATACTCTAACATAACATAATTAGAAATATCAACAACATTATTTATCGGACGCATACCTGCAGCAATTAATCTTTTTTTAATAAAATCAGGAGATTCCTTAATAACAACATCCTTAACCATTTTAGCTAAATAATAATTACACTTATCACTTTTAACTTCTAAAGTAAAAGAATCATTAATATCCTCTTTAATCTCATTGTAAAAAGCACAAGGTAAAGAAACCTTTTTATTTATAATAGCTCCTATTTCATAAGCAAATCCTATATGGTATAAACAATCATTATTACGATGTTTATGAATATCTAGCTCATATAAAGTATCATTTAAACCTAAAACTTCAAAAGGGTCACTACCAGCTAAAACTTCACTATCTAACTCAGTAATACCTTTATTGTATAACTCTTCAGTTTTCTCCTCTAAACCTAATTCATATAAAGCACAAATCATCCCATTAGATTCAACACCTCTAATTTTAGATTTTTTAATTTCAAAATTACCAGGTAATACAGCTTTTGGTAAAGCTACAATAACTTTTAAACCTTTTCTAACATTAGAAGCACCACAAACAATTTGTGTCACTTCATTACCTAAGTTTACTTGGCATACATTTAAATGATCAGAATCAGGATGAGGTGTTACTTCCAAAACTTCCCCAACAGTTAAATGATCAATTTTATTTGAAACAACTTTCTCAACATTAATCCCAGCCTTAGTAACTTTAACCGCTAATTCTTTTAAATCCTCACCAGTTAAATCAATATAATCTTTTACCCAATTTAAACTAATCATTTTAAACTTCCCTTCTATCAAAATTGTTGATTCGTAAATCAGTTACATAACAATTTCTCACATCATTAATACCATACTTAAGCATAGCTAATCTTTCAACACCAAAACCAAAAGCAAAACCAGTCCACTCATTAGAATCATAACCACAATTATTTAAAACATTAGGATGAATAATTCCTGCACCAGCAACAGTAATCCAAGTTGTATTTTTACATATATTACAACCATTATCACAATTAAAACAAGAAATATCAACTTCAACAGAAGGTTCTGTAAATTGATAATAACTAGGTCTAAATCTAATTTCTGTTTTATCACCAAATAATTTTTTAGCAACTTCCTCAATTGTTCCTTTTAAATCAGATAAACTTATTTCCTTATCAACCACTAAACCTTCCATCTGAATAAATTGATGTGAATGAGTAGCATCATCATCATCCCTACGATAAGTTTTACCAGGACAAATCATTCTAATTGGATTTTCACCTTTATTTTCAAGCATAACACGAGCTTGTACTGGAGAAGTCTGACTACGAAGTAAAACCTCTTCACCTTGTAAATAAAAAGTATCTTGAGCATCACGAGCAGGATGACCCTTAGGTATATTTAACATCTCAAAATTATATTTATCCTCTTCAATTTCTGGACCATCAACAACATCATAACCCATAGAAATAAATAAATCTTCTAACTCTTCAGTCAATTTTTCTAAAACATTAGGACTACCAACTGGAACTTTAGTACTAGTTAAAGAAATATCAATTTTTTCAGATTCTAATTTTTTATTCAACTCTAAAGTTTCTATCTCTAAATTCTTATCATCAAATAATTTATTAATCTCATTTTTAAACCCATTTAAAATAGGACCAAATTCTTTTTTTTCATCAATCGATAATGAAGCAATAGATGCAACAAGTTCACTAATTTTTCCTTTTTTACCCAAATACTCAACTTTTAAATCATATAACTTTTTATTATCTTCTATTAAATCAATACGATCTAAAATTTCTTTTTTTAATTGTTCAACTTTTTCTAACATAATATCCTCCTTAATAAAAAAAATCTATAAAATAAGGACGGATTAACCGTGGTACCACCTTAATTTATAGACTATATCTACCTTAAATAACTATAACGCGTTACCGTTTAAACTCCAAAGGTGAATTCAATTAATCATCACTATTAGCTCCCACCAACACTAACTCTCTTTAAATGAATCTATTAATTTACTATTTCTTTTTCACAGTTTAATTAAACAACTATTATCAATTTTATCACATTATAGTTTCAAATTCAATATTTAACTAACTTTTGGTAACGGTTTTAATGTTTTTACATGTCCCATATCAACACTTTTCTCACTCAAAGATTGTTTTTTATTAAACCATTCACCAATAAAATTATATATTTTACCCAAATCATCTCTATTATATGTGTAATTACTACGCGAAATTTTAATAAAAACCTCATCTTTAGACAATCCAGAATTAAACAACTCATCAATCTTAACAGATAATTCATCAAAATCAACTTTAACCTCTAAAAAAGGGTCTATTTTTTCAATAATTTCGATTGGTTTACCTAATTTGTTAGAAAAATATACAGCAACATCCTTATCTTTTTGCATCATCACTTTATATAATTCATTATAAATTTCTTCAAAATTAAGACTTTGAAAACTTTTTTTCAAATTATTTACATCATTTTTCTCTAAAAAATCAAATCGAATCATAAAATCATCAAGTAACAAACTAAGGCGTATTTTTTCTAAAAAATTCATACCAATCACCTAATTAAATTATACCATTTCAAAAATTATAAGTAAATAAAAAAGACTTAAAAAGTCTTACATTGTTTTAGCCGTATGTAGATTAACACTTGATGCAGTATAACTAGAAACTAGCTCAGCTAGTTTACTTGAAACATTATTTAAATCAGCTCTATTTTTACCGTCAGTAAAACATTCAGATGGTAATGTTATGATATCCATTACATCTATTAAAACTGCAGGGTTCAACTTAACTGCCATCTTAACTATTTCCGGAGAAATTTCTGCTAAAGCACTTTCTGTATTGTTTAAATGCGCATTGGAAATTGCATTGATTTTTTCAAATAATTTTTTCATATAATACTCCTCTAACTAATAACACTTAATATTTTATTTATATCATTATTAAAATAAGCTTGATAAAAACTATCATCACCTAAAATTAAAGATAACATACTTACAACTGAAACTTCATCTTGATATTCGCTATCAGTTTCATTACCCACTAAAAAGTTGGCTAAGGTTTCCGTATAACCGATGTTTAAAGCCTCATACTGGTTGTTAATATTAAATCCAGTATAATTATCCTTAACAGTTATAACGTTTAGTATTTCTCTCATTAAGACAAATTTACAATCTGTATCTGAGATTTTAGAATTATTTATATATATTGTATTCTCAACTACATTATATGTAGAAGAGTTTTTAATTAAAAATTTGCTACCCTTTTTTATTTGTAATGTTTTGATTTTGTCATTTAAAACTGCCAAATTAACATCAGGAAATCTTTTGTTAAAAATGACTATTAATTCCCAGATATTTTCTTTAACATCTGAGGATAATAAAGTATTTAAATCTAACGACTGTTGAATTACTTCTAACGTTATCATTTTCATCACCTATAAATTATTCTATCATATTTTTTTTTATTTGCAAACATTATTTCACATTATTTAAAAACTTTTCTTGTGAAGCGATAATTAGCTTTTCAGCATCCAACTTATTGTAATAATCAAAAACTTTGACCTCGATACCCTGTAATGTCTTATAATTCTTAAAGAAATCCTTTATTTCATCAAGCGTAAAATCTGATAAATCACTCAATTCATTAATATGATCATATCTAGGATCAACATCAACCACTGAAACTAATTTATAATCATCTTGCCCATTATCAACAACATTTAAATAACCAATCACTCTAGCCGGCACTACACACCCCGGAAAAGTCGGTTCTGATGATATAACCAATATATCTAGTGGATCACCATCATTACAAAGAGTATTTTCGATATAACCATACTCAGCAGGATATGACATTGCTGAATAAAGCACTCGATCTAATTTAATCTTATTGCTTTTTTTATCAATCTCAAATTTATTTTTTGTTCTAAGAGGAATTTCTATAACTGCTTCTACTTTCATATAATCACCTTTAATCTATTATATCACTTTTTAAAAAAAATACAAAAAAAATGGAATTAATCCATCTTATTTTAAAGCATCTAATAATTCTGCTTTTTTCATTGAAGTATAACCTTCAATTTTTTTATCTTTTGCCATTGCTTTTAATTCAGCTACAGTTTTTTTAGATAAATCTGTATCTTCTTTAACTTCAGCTTTTACTTCTTTTTTAGTTTCAGCTTTAACAGTTTTAGCAACTTTAACTTCCTCTACTTTACCTTCTAAAGCATTTTTAGCTACTTCAACTAAACTTGTGAAAGCTGCAGCATTATCGATAGCTAATTCAGATAACATTTTTCTGTTTACTTCGATATTTGCTTTTGCTAAACCATTGATGAATTTAGAATAACTAATTTCATTCATTCTACAAGCAGCATTGATACGAGTAATCCATAATTTTCTGAAATTTCTTTTTGTTTGTTTTCTATCTCTATAAGCATATTTACCTGAATGCATCACTTGTTCATGTGCTGTACGGTATAATCTATGTTTACTTCCGAAATATCCTTTAGCTAATTTTAAAACTTTTTTATGTCTAGCACGACTAATTGTGCCACCTTTAACTCTTGCCATATTTAACCTCCTATATTAAATCTTTGATACGTTTGTAATCGCTAGCACTTAAGCTTGAACCTTTACGTTTATTACGATTTGACGCAGCATTTTTCTTTCCAGTATTGTGTCTTGAACCTTGGCTTCCGATTTTAATACTTCCACCTGGTCTTACTTTAGTTACTTTTTTTGTACCTTTATGTGTTTTCATTTTTGGCATAAATAATTCCTCCTATTTCTTTGGTGATAAGATAATACTCATTACCCTACCATCTAATTTTGGTTGCTGTTCCACTTCTGAAACTTCTTTTAAAGCATCGGCAAATTTAATTAAAACCTCTTTACCTAATCCTGGATGAGCCATTTCTCTTCCTTTGAAACGAATAGACGCTTTAACTTTATGACCTTTTTCCAAATATTTTAAACTGTTTTTAACACGAGTATTAAAATCATGAATATCAATAGTAACTGATAAACGGTACTCTTTTAATTCAAAATTAGTTTCACGTTGTTTTTTTAAGTTCTCTTTAGTTTTTTTCTTACTCTCATATTTGAATTTGTTGTAATCCATTATTTTACAAACAGGTGGATTACCATTAGAATTCATTAAAACTAAATCAAAACCAGCATATGACGCTAACGTCAAAGCATCTTTGATATTTTTTAAACCTAATTGTTCTCCAGCTGGTCCAATAACCATTACTTCTTTTGCTCGTATTTGTTCATTAATATACAAGTCTTTCTCTTTTTGTGCTATAAAAGACACCTCCATAAAAAAAGTAGATACATAGTATCCACCTAAAAAGCATTGTTTAAATTAAACTTGGCTTCTTACCTACAGCTAGTTGCTATCAGGTGGAGTGTGGATACTCGCTTTCCTTTACGCAATATAGTATATCAAATCTATTTATAGTTGTCAATACTTTTATTGCAATTTTAATATTTACTTATTGCAAAAGATTTTTTTTGCATATCTTGAGAAGCAACAATATTACTCCCCGCTTTTTCGATTAAACAAGAATAATCATTTAATCTTTCAATATTTAGAACCTTATGTTTTCTTAAAATTGCTAATAACTCATTAGAAAATTCTTCAGATTTTTTACTTATTAAAAACTTTTTATTCTGAATAATTTTCAAACTAATTAAATTAGCAAAATCATCAACTATCTTATTTAAAGACGTTGCTTTTAAAACAATTCCATCTTCACTATTAATACCTAAATCACTTAAAACTTGAAAAACAATATCTCGTGATACCAAAAACACTTTATTAAAAAAATCTTTATTTTTCTTTTTAGTTGAAGCTAAAAATTTTATTTTTTCGATTTCTTCAAAAGTGATTAAAGCCGGTCTATTTCCAAACTCATCAAGTAAAACAACATCCAAACTATTCTCATCTATAAAAGAATTTAAAGATTGTAGTTCTCTTACTTCGGAATTACTGTATAAAGCTCTATTCTGAACACTAACATAAAAATGTCTAGCATAACGAATTGTTCTTTCTAAAACAATCCCCTTATTATCAATTTTACAAAAACTAATATTGCTAGTGTGAAATTTATTTTTTAGCATCCCAATCACCTCACGGACAAATATAGTACCATATATACCAATATATGTCAAGGAATTGCTTATATTCCAATAAAAAATAACCTAAAAAGGTTATAAATTAAATCCAGGTATATTTCTTAAAACACCATATCCAATAAAAATTATTAACAACAATATTAAAATAATACTTGGAATTGGTTTAAGATCTTTTTTAAATATATATTGATAAAAAGTTCTATAAATAGCAGTACCAATAACAATAATAATTAAATAAACTAATCTATTGTATTGTAAAGCTTCTATAAACTCAAAATTAATAATACTAATTAAAGCTCTAGTTAAGCCACATCCTGGACAATGAAATCCAGTTATTTCTGTAAATATACAAGGTATACTTACATAATCAACTAAAAACAAACCATAAAAAAGTCCCAAAAACATTATTATAAATAATATAATTAGACTTTTTATGAATCTCTTTTTTACTTCCTTATCTGTTATTATCAGCATAAGTGTTTAATTCATTTTGAATAATACAATAATTTACAATTAATAATCCAAAAATAGTCAACACTAAATATAACACTGAATTATCTGAATTACTAATTTTAGATTCGAACATCGCTTTACCTAATTTGTAAAATAAATAAATCGAATAAATTCCACAAGTTACAATCGTTAATAAAAATGCTGTTCCTCCGGTTGGAATACTGTTATCTTTAGTTGCAATTCTAACATCATCAACCATTGAAATAAACCAGAAAATTCCATAAATTCCACAAGTTACAATCGATAAAATAATAGATGTAACAATATCTCTTCTTTTAATTCCCATATAAATACTTCCTACATTATTTTAACATTTATAATTTATTTAATCAATATTTTAAATAAACAAAAAATTAGAAATTAATCTAATTTTATACTTAAATCTTTTAATTGTTCTGCAGTCACATAACTAGGACACTCACTCATTAAACAAGTAGCGCTAGCTGTTTTAGGGAATGCTATTACATCACGAATATTATCAGTATCTGATAACAACATACATAATCTATCAAGCCCAAACGCTAATCCACCATGTGGAGGAGTTCCATATTTTAAAGCCTCAACAAAGAAACCAAATTTATCATTAATATCTTCATCACTTAATTCCAAAGCCTCAAACATAATCTTTTGAACATCTTGATTGTGAATTCTAATTGAACCACCACCAACTTCATAACCATTTATTACCATATCATAAGCCTTAGAATAACAATTAGCCTTATCACTAATTAATTTATCTATATCACTATCCTTAGGTGCTGTAAACGGATGATGAGTAGACATATATCTATTTTCTTCCTCACTATATTCAAAAGAAGGAAAATCAACAACCCATAAAGGTTTAAATGAATTACTAATCAAATTTAAATCCTTACCTAATTTTAATCTTAAAGCTCCTAAAGAATTTTTAACAATACCCTTTTTATCACTAACAATTAAAACTAAATCATTTAAAGATAATTGTAATAAATTAATTAAATCATTTTTTTCTTCCTCACTCAATAACTTAATAATTGAACCAGTTAATTCATTTTCCATTTTTAAAAACGCTAACCCTGATGCTTTATACGTCTTAACATAATCAGTTAACTTATCTAAATCTTTACGAGAATAATTAGAAGCACAATCTTTAACAACTAAACAATTAACTTCTTTACCCTTCATAAATTCAATATTAGTGTTATTAAAAAACTCACTAACATCAGTAATAGGCATATCAAATCTTAAATCAGGTTTATCACTACCATATAAATTAATAGCATCATCATACTTCATTTTCATAAAAGGCGATGGTAATTCAATATTTTTAACTTCTTTAAAAGCATTAACAATTAACTCCTCGGCCATATTCATAACATCATCTTCAGAAACGAAACTCATTTCAATATCAACTTGTGTGAATTCTGGTTGACGATCAGCTCTTAAATCTTCATCTCTAAAACATCTTGCAATTTGGAAATATTTTTCCATCCCACCAACCATTAAAAGTTGTTTAAAGATTTGTGGGCTTTGAGGTAAGGCATAAAACTTATTCTTATTAACACGCGAAGGAACTAAATAATCTCTAGCTCCCTCAGGAGTACTCTTACAAAAAATTGGCGTTTCAACCTCAATAAAATCATCGTTACTTAAAAAGTTTCTAATACTCATCATTAATTTGTGTCTAATAATTAAATTATTCTTTAAACTATTTCTTCTTAAATCTAAATAACGATATTTTAATCTTGTGTCCTCTAAAGCAGTTGTCTTATCACTAAGTTCAAAAGGTACATCCAAAGAAACATTTAAAATATCTAATTCCGTAACATTAATCTCAATTTCACCAGTTTCAATATTTAAATTTTTACTTTCTCTTTCACATACTAAACCACTAACTTTAATAACATATTCACTTTTTAAAGTCTCAGCTAAATCATAAAAATTATTATTCGGTTTAACTACTAATTGTACAATTCCTGATCTATCTCGTAAATCAATGAATATTAAACCACCTAAATTTCTTTTTTTCATAACCCAACCATATAAAGTAACATTGTTTCCAACCTCATTTATATTTAAAGTATTAAACATAATATTTTTCATAAAAACCTCCAAAAGATATAAAAATCCTATGTATCCATAGAATTTAAATTACACTTAACATATTACGTTGTTTTTAAAAAAAAGTCAATTTTTTTTAATAATATAAGTTTTATTTTTTGAATAAAAAGCATAAAAAACATCTTCTAAAACCAAATTATTATCCAAAAGCATTTTATCAACCCAATCTAAATTCTTATTTAAATTTTTTAAAGCATCAAAATCAATCACACCCTCTAAAATCAAAGGTAAAGGATATGTATCATCATCAGTAAAAACCGATAACTTACCATTATTCTCTAAAACAGCATAATTAACATCATTTATATTTTTAACACTCTTCTCACGTAATTGTGCGATTAAATCATCTAAACTATAACGTAATTTTTTCATATCTTTAAACTGAACTTTACCTTTATTAATAATAACTTTAGGTTTACCCTCAAATATATTTCTAAAAAAACTATTTTTCATATTAATATAACTTAAAAATATTTCTAAAATAACTAAAATTAAAATTGGTAAAACAGAAACAAAAATAGATCTATCTGTTTCCTCAATCGACATAGCAGCAAGCTCAGCTATTAAAATAGATACAATTAAATCAACAATACTCAATTTACTAACTTCTTTTTTTCCCATAATTCTATAAACAATAACAATAAAAAAATAAAGAACAATTGTTTTAAATAAAATATCTTCGTACATTATATCACCTATTTTATAATGTTTATTTCATAATTTTTTATACACAATCATAAAAATAATTAGGTGATATTATGAAATTTATAAAAATAAATTTAAAAAATACTTTAATTAGTTTTGCTGTTTTAATTATAATGACTATGTTTATAACAATCTTAAGTTACTTTAATTTAATAAGTAACACAGTCGTAAATATAATCTTTTATATTATACCATTTATTTCATTTACAATTGGTGGATATTTAACTGGTAAAAATACCAACAAAAAAGGTTATTTAGAAGGTTTGAAATTCTCAGTATTTCCCTTAATATTTGTTTTTCTATTCAACTTAATCTTCACTTCTAAAATATTTATAACTGGTGATTTAATATTATACTCAATAATAATATTTTCAAGTATAATCGGATCAATTTTAGGAATTAATAAAAAACTATAATAATTTTTCACATTTAAGTAATACTACCTATAGAACGGTGGTTAAATATGAAAAAACTAAAATTACTGATGTTAGTTGTAATTATACCAATAACTATTTATTTAGGAGTTTATGTATATGCTTGGTTTAACCCTAAATTACAATTAAATACCATTAGTAGTTTTTATTTTTATGACAATGAAAATAATTTAATAACAACAACAGATTGGGTAAATTATGAAGACATACCACAAAACTTTATCAACGCTACAGTTTCAGTTGAAGACAAAAACTTCTTTTCACATCAAGGTTTTGATTATTTAAGAATAGCTAGTGCATTAGTAAGTAATATTAAAAATGGTGAAATAAATCAAGGTGCCTCAACAATTACTCAACAATACGCTAAAAACCTATTTTTAGATTTTGATAAAACATTAAATAGAAAAATCGAAGAAGCCTGGTTAACCGTTAGATTAGAAGTTCATTACGACAAAGAAGAAATATTTGAAGGATATGTAAACACTATTAATTACGGTGGTGTGTTTGGCATAGAAAGCGCTAGTTTATACTACTTTGACAAAAATGCGAAAGACTTAACCTTAGCCGAATCAGCTATGTTAGCAGGGATACCTAACTACCCCAGTAAATACTCGCCTTTTATAGATGAACAAGCAGCTAAAAACAGACAACTAATAGTCTTACAAACAATGGTAAATAATAATTTCATAACCGAACAACAATTAGAAGAAGCCTATAACCAAACTCTTGTTTATAATACCTCTAAAGATGATTCTTTAAATACTGTTATGTATTTTAAAGATTACGCTATTGAAGAATTAAAAAACATTCCAGAAATACCTCTTTCTTTAATTGAAAGTGGTCAACTAAAAGTATATACTACATTAGACACCAAAGCACAAAACGCCATAGAAACAACCTTGTTAGAACAACAAAATAAAGAAAGTGAACTTCAATTTTCAGGCGTTATAATCGAACCAACAACCGGAAAAATCCTAGCCCTAGCAGGTGGTAAAAACTATTATGAAAGTCAGTACAATCGAGCTATTATTGAAACAAGAAGTGTCGGTTCAACATTAAAACCATTTTTATACTATAGTGCTTTAGAAAGTGGATTTACAGCATCAACCACCTTCACTAGTGAACAAACAACTTTCGTCTTCAATGGTGATGATACATATAGCCCTACAAACTACAATAACACCTACCCCAACACCCAAATATCACTAGCCTCTGCTATCGTTCATTCAGATAATATCTTTGCTGTTAAAACCCATTTATTTTTAGGCGAAGAAAATCTAGTTGAAATGATGCAAAGAGTTGGGGTTGAAACAACATTAGAAAGTATCCCATCTTTAGCATTAGGAAGTGAACCAATAAGTTTATTAGATATGACCGAAAGTTATGCTGTTTTAGCCAATGAAGGTGTTAAAACCGATTCATACATGATTAGTAAAGTAGAAGATTTAAACGGAAATATACTTTATGAACATCAAGACAAAAGTGAACAAGTTTTAAATAAAAGCATCACATTTATAATAAATGAACTACTAGCTAATTCAACCAATGAAAATTTTGTCGATTATGTATACCCAACTGGTTATACCATTAAAGACGAACTAACTAAAAAATATGCTATTAAAACAGGAACAACAGAATATGACCACTTAGTATTCGGATACAACCAAGATGTTGTAGTGGGAATCTGGACTGGATATGATGACAACCGCGAATTAGAATATACAGAAACCCAACAAAATAAATTCATTTGGGCTAGTATAATCGAAAAATATTTAGAAGATAAAGACGAAAATTGGTATGAAATGCCATCAAATGTCGTGGGAGTACTATCAGAACCAATCACTGGAAAAATAGCTACTGAAAATAGTGAGAAAAGTGTCTTATTATACTATATAAAAGGCACCGAACCAACCAGCCCTAATATGGAAGATTCAATACCAACAATTAATTATGATTGATTAAAAAAAATAGTTAAGATATAATATAGTTGGAGGTAATATATGAACGATGAAGTAAATGAAATACTAAACAGTAATGTTAAAAGTAATTTAAATAATCAAAATCAAAATTCCAATTACAATTTAAAAAATCCAACTAATTTGAAAAAAGAAAAAAAGAAAAAATTATTTTTAATTCTAGCTATTATTCTAATAACTATAATAATAACTATTATTACAACTATAATAATAATTAATCAACCAAAACAAAAAACAGAAATCGAGCTTATTCAAGAAGATTTAGAGTTAATTGTAAGCAAGTTAGGTAATTACAATATATCATATCCTTTCAAAACAACAATAACAGAAAATAAACTTATAATAACATATTTAAATGAAGATTATATTTACACAATAAGTAATAATGAAATAAAAACCACAATAAAAAATCCATTTCACACTGAAATGACTTTATATATATTTGATACAATAATCACACAAAATGGATTTAAAACCAATGAATTTATACATTTATACAATAATGTAGAAAATAAAAATGACATTAATGGATTAACATATAAAAAAGAAAACGAACAAACAACACTAACTCTTAATCTAGATACTAAAATAAACGTAGATTTACTAGATACAATTTATTTTGAAATAACAGATTTTTCTAACATAACTTTAAATGAAGAAGAAATTACAATCGAAAAAGGAAATTTAATTTTTAAAAAAACTATTTCTAAAAATGATATATATTTAAGTATCTATCAAAAAAACCAATTAACAGATATTTCTTATAACAGTGTTATAAATTTAATAACACAAATAAGTAACGAGAATTTAGAACTATTTAAACAAAACTTTAACGAAATAAAAAATACCGAATTCAATAACTTTACAATTACAATAAACGAAATAAGTGATATAATCGGATATCAAGAAATAAAAATTAAAATTGATAGATAATTCTATCTTTTTTAATTTTACAAAACATAACAAAATGTAGTATTATAAATAAAGAGGTGAAGTATGATTTTAATAGAATATAAAAAATGCTCAACATGTAAAAACGCAAACAAATATTTAAAAGAAAAAAACATAAACTATCAAACAAGAGAAATAACAACCGATACCCCAACAATTAAAGAAATAGATACCTGGATAAAAAAATACAACATTGATATCAAAAAACTATTTAATACAAGTGGATTAGTATATAAAAACCTAAATCTAAAAAACAAATTAAATAATCTAAGTTATGAAGAAAAATTAAATCTTTTATCTTCAAATGGTATGCTTATTAAAAGACCAATTTTTATAACCGAAAATAATATATTTATTGGTTTTAAAGAAGAAAAGTGGCAAGAAATAAAAGGAGATAAATTATGAGAAATTTATTATTAATAATTATATTTTTGATATTATATGTAACAGGACACCTGTTTAATCTTTATAATAATATCACTTATTTTGATTTAATAATTCAAGTTATACTAGGAATTATAGCCTGCATAATAGCAATTAATACATTTAAAAAGGCAAACATTACAACTAATAAATTTGTAAAAATAACCTATATTTTAGGAATGATTTTTTTATTCAGTGGAGTATTAGAACTTGCAGAATACACAGTAGATAGACTATTCCAAACAAATATTCAAGATTATAAATTTGTCGATGATACAATGATAGATATCATAACATCTTTTTTATCAGGACTTGTAATACTTTTATTTTATAAGGAGGGGGAAAAATGAAAAAAATAATAACTATATTTTTATATTTATTTACCCTTATAATTAGTTTATGTTATACCATAAACTATACACTAGAAATGAATTTTCGCGCCCTAGCCTTTATCCCATTACTTTTTGTATTAGCACTTCCAGCAATTGTAAAAAAAACATTAAAAATAAAATTAAGTTATGATTTAGAAATAACATACATAATATTTATATTTTTAACTCAAGTTGGTGGTTCTATTATAAATTTATATGATGTTTGGCATTCATATGATACTTTCTTACACTGCCTATCAGGAGTAGCATCAGTTATACTCGGATTAATAATATTAAAATTTTCAAAAATTGACTTTAATAAAAATAAAACATTCACAGTAATATATTTATTCTCATTTAAATTCCTAATAGCTGGACTATGGGAAATTTATGAATATACCTATGATAATTTAACCGGAAGTGACATGCAAACAAGTATAGTAACAGGAGCACTAGACACAATGATCGATAATATTGCAGCTCTAACAGGCGGAATTATAATTATAATACTATTCTTAATACCTAAAACAAATAAAATAATAAATAATATATTAAATAAAAAACACATAACAAAAAGATAGAAATTTTCTATCTTTTT
>CAYJJY010000015.1:0-21315 GCA_964370615.1 uncultured Muribaculaceae bacterium | reverse complement strand
ACACGAATTAGAAATATTAAAAAATATACCAATCGATAAAACATTAAATACATATATTAATGATAAAATAAATAATACAGAAGATAACCTAGAAAAATTAATAACAATTTATAATGAGTTATGCAATATATTTGAATATGACGATGAGTATATTAGACAAGGTCAATATGAAGAAACTAATAGTCACACAAAAATTGAAAACATATCCCAATTAAACTTCTTAAATAATAAAGTTGTTTGCTATGATGTAACAATGTTATTGTATCTTTTTTTAATAAAAAATGATATTGAATGTTCAATAATAACTGAAGATTTTAAAGAAACATTAAATTATAAATACGGGCATTATCACCCAATATTAAAAATAAAAATAGATGGAGTATATTATATAGCTGATATGCTAGAAAGTGTTGTTGATTCAGATTTGGTAAACTCTAAATTAGGGATACCATTAACAGGCTTAAAAGCATCTAAACAAGAAAAAAATGAAAAAATAAAAAGTTTTTTATCTTCATTTCAAGAACAGAAAATAAAAAAATTTCAAGCAGAAAAAATAGAAATTTTAATGGCTGGTGAAAGAGATATTTATGGCAAAGTTAATAAGTTAAATCAAATAATCAAACAAAAACAATTATCGCCAATTGAATTATCAGGATATTTAAATAAAATAATACCAATATTGAAAGTGTTTTGTGAAATAGATAAAAAACTCATTGTAAATAATGAAAAACAAAATCTAACATTGGTTTTAATAACTAAAGAAAATAATAAAAAAACATATTATTTATATGATGAAATATTAATTCCATTAACAGAACAAGAATTTATGAACATGCAATCAGAAAAAAAATTACAGTACTTGGAAAATAAACGTAAAAATTTGCATTAGAGGTGATGTATATGAATATAGAAAATTTAAAGAATCTAACATTAAGTGATTTTATCAACAGCATAAAAATATTAACCGAAGAAGAAAAAAAATCACTTGATTTAAAATTATTACCTATAACTCATTTAAAATATATAATCAATAATTCTAGTATAGAGTATCAAAAAGAAGCATTACAAAACAAAGAAATATTTGATGTCATAATGAATAGTAATAAATCTATTGATTTGTTTTTAATGACACTATTAAATAATAAAAGTACACTATTAAAAGTTATTTTAGAAAGTAATTATATAAATTCTTACACACCAATAATTTATAAGTTTATAAAAAGTTTAAGTGAAGAAAAATATAATAAATTAAAAAAAGAATATTGTTTAGATTTTATATCATTAGATGATGTAAATATAAAAGAAAAAATCCTCGAAGAAAAACTAAATAATGAAATAGTTAGATACATATATGATACCTATGGATTAATCTGTTCAGGAGAAATAAAAAACAATTCATTTTCTTTTACAAACGGATTTAATATTGAAATTGAGAATATCAAAAGCATAAAAATTTCACATTTAAAGAAAATAATATCAGCGCTTCAAGAAAAAAGTGAAAATACAAATGATAATAAATTGTTTGAAGTAGCCATTAAATTATATTTAGTATTCGGATTTGATATATCAAAAAAAATAATTGATGATAAATTCAGTCATTTAACAAAAGATAGTATAACAAGAATAGCTAAATTCACCTTTAAATATAATCGAGATGAATTTAGACTACATAACAGTAAATGCTTTTATTATCACGGTTTAGAATTTGAAGTTTTAAAAACACTTACCAATAATTATGATAATACAGTTTTAGAAAATATTTTATGTACTAAAAATGAAACAAAAATCCAAGAATATAAAAAAAAATTAACACAGTTTATAATGCAATTTGAAACAAAAGAAGACTTTGAAGAAAATCTTAAATCATATGTTCAACAAACAATTCATAATCGAGAAGATATTTATAAAAAAATGTACTATGACGAAATAAAAGAAGAATTTAATAGTCAATCACGAATAGATAGTAATAAAATAACAACAGCTACTTTATACAGTTTACTAAAAACTATTGATTTAGATAAAGTAATAAATACATATAAACAAGATGAAAATCTAAAAGAGTTATTAATAAAAACATTATTTGGAAATTTAAAAGTTGATAATGATTGTATTTTTAGATTAATATATAATAATCAAGCCCTAGGTTTAAATAATAATTTAGCATATATCATAAATTATTTTCAAAGATTCAAAACAATATCAACTAAAAGTGAATTATCACTTAATTCCATAATAGATATTATGGATATGATAAAAATAGGTTTTCTTAAATTAAAACCAAATGAAAAAGATATAAAACTATCAACATTAACTAAAATAGTAAATAGTAATGCATTTATTATAGATACAAGTAAAAATAGACTTCAAGAAACATTAAAACTACACCATCAACGAAAACAAAAATACTCATCATCAATTCCTTTTGTAAAAGGAACAGTTGATGAAAACAAATATTACATTGCACCATATGATGCTGAATATCTTTTAGCAGCCGGAATTGACGGGGAAAACTGTTTTAAAATAGGTGGATTGGGTGAAGAATTTTTTAAAGTTTGTCTAACTAATCATAATGCAGCACTCTTATATATAGAAATCAAAAATAAAAAATTTATCATACCGATTATAAGAAGTGGAAATGCTATAAATATGAATGGAATAGATCCCAAACCAGATGAAAATCAACTAGAAGAAATAAAAAAAATATTATTAGAATTTACTAATAAAGTATTTGAAGTTTCAAAGCAAACTGAACCTTTATATCCACTCCAAATTGCTACTATAAGTGATTTAAATGCTTTAGGGAAATTTAAACAGTTTGAAGAATATCAAAATGCTCAAAATATTTTACCACATGAAGAAGGAATTCATACTGATTATACCTCTTCAAAATTTAAACATTTTATCATAAATAAAAGTAATGAATATAAAAAAAATCTGTTTTATGAATCAAAAACAATCTACATGCAACCAAGAGAAGAAATTTATGAATACAAAGAAAAAATAAAAGATAATTATAAAAATATAAATATCATAATAAATTCTATATATTATACCTTTGAAAATCAAAACGGTGGAAATTACACCAATATAGATATTAGAAACTATTCTTATATTGTAGGTAACAAAGATTGGTTTATCATAAAAGATGATAATCACAATATAAAAGCATGCTGTTTAGAAAACGATCCAAGAGCTATTGAAGAATATAAAAAAGCATTTAATAAATTGTTAAATAGTTATTTTAACAAAGAATCTGAGGAGATAAATAATGAAAAAGGGTATAATTAAAAAAATATTAATAGACCATGGAATTATTGTAAGTGAAGAAAAAGAATATATTTATTTATTTGAATATACAAACGAACAACTAAATATAAATGATGTAGTGACATTTGAAATAGAAAAAGATTTAATAGCCATAGATATAAAAAAAGTACATAATTGAATGTACTCTTTGTTTGCAATTTATTTTTTTAATCCATCAATAAAGCTTTTAACAACTTCACTTTCGGGATTTATACTAATACCTTTATTAGCCATACCATCAAAAGCTCTTAAAACTTCAATTGGAATAGCAAAAATAACTGTATTTGATTGATCAGAACTTAAATCATTTAAAGTTGATAAAGTTCTTAAATGTAAAGCTCCTGGAGTCATAGCCATAGTTTTAGCAGCTTTAGCTAAATTTTCAGCAGCCTGAACTTCACCATCAGCTTTAGTAATAATCGCAGCTTTTTCTCTTTCAGCTTCAGCGACTTTAGCGATAACACGTTTCATTTCTTCAGGTAAAGCAACATCTTTTAATTCAACATTCTCAACTTTAATTCCCCAAGGATCAGTTTCTTTATCGATAACACTACAAATTTCTGATGAAATTTTTTGTCTTTCACTTAATAATTCATCTAAAGTAACAGAACCAACCGCATTTCTCATTGAAGTTTGCGCTAGTTGTGAAACTGCATATCTAAAATTCTCAACCGCTAATATAGATTTTGAAGCTTCAAAAACTTTATAATAAATAACAGCATTAATTTTAACAGAAACATTATCTTTTGTAATAGCTTCTTGTTCAGGAACATCAACAGCTTTAGTTCTGATATCAACCTTACGATAAGATTGAATCACAGGTAAAACAATATTCCAACCTGGATTCATAATTTTAGAAAATTTACCAAAAGTAAATTTAATACCACGTTCATATTCGTTTACTTGACGAACAGAACACATAATAACAAAAACAATAACAATAATTATATAAATCATAATTTCCTCCTAATTATATAAACTTAATTTAAAAAGTTCAATATTTTCATTCATAATAGTAAAATAATTTTGGTTAGTACTAATTTCAGTTTGAGTCAAATTAGTTAAAGTATTAATCTCAACAATTTCAATATCAGTTCCTTCAATTAATCCTTGAATTGTCTCATTAACCTCATCATACTGTTTAATATAAATATATTTAACCTCACCATTTTCAATTAAAGTTTCAACATCACTAATAGTTTTAGCTAATAAATCATCAGTTTCTTCCAATGATAAAACAGTTAAACCATAATTTTCTTTTTCTAAAAATTTAAATAAATCATTACCAACAACAATAGTTTTATTAGTAGCCTTTTTAGTTACATTAGTAAGTTGTGCTCCTAATTTATCTAATTGTTCTTTCAAATCATTAAAATTATTTTCTATTTCTTGTTCTAGATAATAATTTGTTAAATATTCATTAAAACCTAATTGAATATTTCTAGCTAAAGTAATTAGTAAAAACGGATCTAACCACATTTCTTCTAAATCATAGTAATCATCTTTATTAAGATTATCACCAGCATTTATAATTTTTAAATTTTTATTAGTTTTCAGCATCTCTTGAACATAACTACCTTCATGAAGTAGTGAATTGAAAATAAATAATTCATTCTCACTATATTCCTCTAAATTCTTTTCAGAAAGAGTATAATTAGAACAATCTTCACAACTCTCTAACTGCACCTTAACACCATTAGGGTAGATACTGTTGATAGTACTGTAATCACTATATAAAGATTCAACAATAAATTCAATCGGATAAATAGTTGTATTAATAGTAATATCTTCAAAACTATCCTTTTTTAAACATCCAGTAAATAAAGTTAAACAAATTATTATCAAAAATAATTTTTTCATTTTTCTTTCCTTTCTACATAGTCTATTGTAAATTTTGTAAAAGGTGTACATTTTAAAATTCTTTTAAAACTCATAAAACTACCTTTTATGCAACCATATTCAATTATTGCATCAATCGCATAATTAGAACATGTTGGATGGTGGTTGCAATAATTATGAAACTCACCAGGTATCATTTGATATACCTTAATCATACCTAATAATAAATATCTCATATATTAATTATACTAAAAAAGATATAAAATGTAAACTAAATATGATATAATTAATTGGGTGAGAAATATGGATATATTTGAAAAACTAAAAATCAAATCAAATGAATTATATGAAGAAGCTTTCACACATTCATCATACGCAAATGAAAATGAATGTAATAGTTATGAACGATTAGAATACCTAGGAGATGCTATCCTAGATTTTGTTATGAGTGAATATTTGTATAAAAAAACAGATCATGTTGAAGGTGTAATGACAAAATTACGCGCTAAATATGTATGTGAAGAAGCTTTGTATGAATATTCAATTATATTAAAATTAAATGATCACTTAAGACTGGGACACGGTGAGGAAGAAACTGGTGGTAGAACTAGAAAAGCAATAGTAGCTGATATTTTCGAATCATTTATTGGGGCTTTATATCTGCAAGAAGGATTATTAAAAGTTCAAGAATTTATAAATGATTATATAATACCATTGATAGAACAAGAAGCAATCAATTTTGAGAATGATTACAAATCACAATTACAAGAATTTGTTCAAACAGATAAAAGAAGTTTAGAATACCAAATAATAGATGAAACAGGACCAGCTCATAATAAAACATTTACAGTAATTGTAAAAATAGATAATATTATTTACGGTAAAGGATTAGCCAAAACAAAAAAAGAAGCCGAGCAAAATGCCGCATGTGATGCACTAAAAAAAGCCCAAAAGTAAGAGAGGATGATATAAATGGGAAGAGCTTATGAAGTAAGAAAAGCAAGTATATTAAAAACAGGAGCAGCAAAAGGTAAATTATATTCGACATATTCAAAAGAAATTTACCAAGCAGCTAAAAATGGGGGAGTAGACGCAGATACAAATGCATCTTTAAAAAGATTAATTGAAAGAGCAAAAAAAGATCAAATACCTGCTGATATAATTAAAAGAGCAATTGATAAAGTAAACAGTGGAGTAGATGAAAATTACTCGAAAAACACTTATGAACTATTTGGACCATCAGGTTCAACATTGATTGTTGAATGTTTAACAGATAATGTAAACAGAACTGTAAGTGATTTACGAACAGTTGTCAATAAAACACATATTAAAATGGGGGCAGTAGGTTCAGTGTCTTTTAATTACGATCACCTTTGTATCGTATCTTTTAAAGGTTTAGATATTGAACAAACAATGGATGCTTTAATAGAAAATGATGTCGATGTTATCGATATTGAAGAAGAAGATGGAATTGTTATTTACGGAAATCCAACCGATTTATATGCAATAAAAGAAGCAATTACAAATCAAATTCCAAACGTTGAATTCGATATGGATGAAATATCAATGCTTCCAAAAGAAAAAATAACTCTTAACGAAGAAGATAATACAATCTTTAATAAAGTATTAACAATGCTTGAAGAAGTAGAAGACGTATCCAATGTATATCATAATGTAGAAAACTAAAAGAGGTGAAATAATGTTTGAAAATTTAGGAGATAGATTATCAACAATAACAAATAAAATAAAAGGTTATGGAAAAATATCAGAAAGTAATATCAGTGAAATAACAAGAGAATTAAGATTAGCTTTATTAGAAGCAGATGTTAATTATATTGTTGTAAAAGAATTTATAAATACAATCAAAGAAAAAGCTTTAGGAACTGAAGTAAGTAATTCCTTAAAACCAGGTGAAGTTTTTATAAAAATTGTAAAAGACGAATTAGTAGAATTATTAGGTGGAGAAAAAAAAGACTTAGTTGTAACTAAATCTTTAAATACTTTAATGCTAGTAGGTTTACAAGGATCAGGTAAAACAACAACGATTGGTAAACTAAGTTTATTTTTAAGAAAAAAACACAGTAAAAAACCATTATTAGTTGCTTGTGATATCTATAGACCAGCAGCAATAGACCAATTAAAACAAATAGGAAAACAGCTAAATATTGAAGTATTTGAACAAGGATTACAAGACCCAAGAATAACTGTTAAAAACGCCTTAGAATACGCTAAAGAAAACAAGTTCGACTATGTTTTAATCGATACAGCTGGTAGATTACATATTGATGAAGAATTAATGACTGAATTAAACGATGTAAAAGAAATTGTTAATCCTGATGAAGTTATCTTAGTAGTTGATTCTATGACAGGACAAGATGCTATTAATGTTATTCAAGGATTTAATGATAAATTAACGCTAACAGGTGCTATCTTAACAAAATTAGATGGAGATACAAAAGGTGGAGTAGCTCTATCAGTAAGACATTTAACAAATATTCCTATCAAATTCATAGGGGTATCAGAAAAAATGGATGGATTAGAAGAGTTTCATCCCGATAGACTAGCCTCAAGAATCTTAGACATGGGTGATATCATGTCAATGATTGAAAAAGCTGAAAATATCATGGATGATGAAGCTATTAAATCTGCCGAAAAAATGCAAAAAGGTAAATTTGACTTAGAAGATTTTTTAATCCAAATGAAACAAATAAAAAAATTAGGACCACTAGAAAATTTGATTAAAATGATCCCAGGAGCTAAAAAAATGGGACTTAGTAATATTAGTATCGATCCAAAGCAAATGGCCCATGTAGAAGCAATAATACTATCAATGACAAAAGAAGAACGAAGAAAACCAGAAATTCTAAAAGCTCAAAGAAAAATAAGAATAGCTAAAGGTTCAGGAAGAAGTGTTGAAGAAGTAAATAGACTTTTAAAACAATTTGAACAGATGAAAGTTATGATGAAACAGTTTAAATCTGGAAATATGAAAATGCCATTTTAATAAAAATGCAAGACATATAGCTTATACAAAACTAAAATAACCTCATATCATAAATTAGATAGGAGGTTATTTCATGTTTAATAAAAATAAATGTTGTAATCAATGTGAATGTCAACAACCAATTGTTGAACCAATGATTACAAATTGTGTAGAAAAAGATTACTACTGTGAGGTGCCACATATTTGTCCAATAAATACTCATACGGTAAATAGAGTTCACTTAGTTCACACCTATACACCAAAATATTCATGTACAGAAGAAACAAAAATTATAAACAATGATTGTGGACCATGTGGTAATCAATTCTAAAAAAAGTAGACAAAGTCTATTTTTTTTGTTAAGATATATCAAAAAAGAGGGACAATATGAATATAACAGAAGAATACATCATAAAAGAATATGAAAATTACACGATGCTTTATTTTTTACAAAATTCTAAATTTAAAACTTCAGAAATAATAGAAATTTATGTAAAAAATAAACTAACTACAAATAAGAAAACATGGACAGATATAGAAGTAGAAAATTTAGCCTTTTTAGCTAAATATAAAACACCACAAGAGATAACTGTAATAATTAACAGAAGTATAAATAGTATAAGAAAAAAGGCTAAAAAAAATAACATATATTTTTTAAAAGTAGATAGAAAATGGACGAAAGAAGACGAAGATTTGTTAAAAGATATGTTTGGTGAGTGTACATATGAGACAATGTCAAAAAAACTAAATAGAAGTGTTTTAGCGCTAAGAAAGAAAGCAGCTAAATTAAAACTTGGTAAAATGATGGAAAAAACTGAATATTTAAGTGTTACAGAAATAGTCGAAATTTTAAATATAAATCATTCAAAAGTAAGAAAATGGACAAAATTAGGACTAAATTTAAAAAAGAAAAAAGTAACAAAAAATTATTTTTATTATGGAATAACAGTAGATGATTTACTATTATTTTTAAAAGAAAATCAAGACTTATGGGATAGTAGTGAATTAAAAGAAAATATTTTTTATAAAGAAGAAGAATGGTTATTAATAAAAAAAGCAGAAGATAAGAAAAAAGCAAAAAAAGAAAATAAAATTTGGACTAATAAAACAATGAAAACTGCTTTAGAATTATATAAAGAAAATTATTCTTATGAAAGCATAGCTAATATCTTGGGAGTAACAAAAAACTCTGTAGCAAATCACTTGGCAAAATTCAAAGAAGAAAGAAATCAATATAAAGAAAATACCACATCTCAAAAAAAATTATGTAAAGAATTAAAAATTTCTGAAACAACTTTTACCAAAATCTGGTTAAAAAAAGGGCTGGTAGTAACAAGAAAAACTTTACCAACAAGAACCGAAATCATAATAGATAAAACAGAGTTGATAGAATTTTTAGAAAAGAATCAAGAACTTTTTGATGCAACAAATATAAATAAAAGTTTTTTAAATATAAATGAACAGTGGTTTTTAGAAAAACTAACTACTGATTTACAAAAACCAGTTAAAGCAAAAACTTATTTAAAAAAATAATATTCCTCTAATGTTATATTATTTTCCATAATATAAGTAGCAACATCAATACCAACATATCTATAATGCCAAGGTTCATATTTAAAACCAGTAATATGCTCCTTACCTAAAGGATACCTTAATATAAAACCATATTTATGACAATTGTTAATCATCCAATTAAACTCCTTAGCATTTTCAAAATCATCATAATCAAAATTAGAACCTTCAATATCAATAGCTAACCCAGTTTGATGTTCTGAATGACCAGGTTTAGCTGAAGAATTTAAAGCGTAATTTAAACTATATTCATTAGAATAATACTCAAATAAAGAATTCTGATAATCAAAATTTCTATAACCAGAAGTAACATTTAAATAATACCCTAAATCACTAGCATCATCAATCAAAGAAATAATGTTATCTTTAACTAGTTTTCGAACAATCTTATTTTCTTTAGAATAATTAGTTTCTAAAACAACTAAATCATTAGGAATGTAATTTTTACTTAAACAGTTATTTTTATTAACTAAAACAAGTAAGTTATCAGGATTTTTAATCACATTAATTTTTTTATAAAAAAACATTTCATCACCTTTTATAAAAATAATTAAATATAAAATTGTAATAATTATTTTGATATAATTCATATCAATCACCACTTTATTATATTCAAAGAAAAAATAATTTCCAATAAAAACCACGAATTACTCGTGGTTTTCTAAATATTTTTTATAAGCTTTAAGATCTAAAGATAAATCTAATTTATTCTTTATTTTAAAATTATTATTTTTTATAAAATTATTAATAATATATTTATTTAATTTAGGATTTTTAATTAATAAAGGTCCAATCAAATAAGTTCCATAAAAATTATTGTGTTTAATAAATGGTATATCAAAAGAATTATTACTTTCAATAACCTTAGATTTTACTAAATAATTCCCGTTTGATAAAGTAGTTGCAATATTCAAAAAACCAATTAATTTAAATTTATTAAAAGTATAAATTCCTTCTTCAATAAAACGTTTACTAAGTGTTTTAACCGAAAAATCAAAAATACTTAAACATTCTATATTATCCAAATCTTTTCCAAATAAATTTAAACTATTACCAGTAGCAATAAATAAATTTCCACCATCAATATATTTTTTAATTTCATCTTTATAGCTAAAAAGGTGAGGTATAACTAAGTTTAAATTGTTTTCAGTACCAGAACCAATATATACAATATCATACTTATTAAAATCAAACTTATCGCCTAAACTAACGTTACATAAATTAACCTTAATACCTAAAGATTCAAAATTATTTTTAAGCGCTAAAACATTACCACTTTCCCCATAAAGGTTAAGTAAATCAAAATATAAATGAGCAATTGTTATCATACTTGACCTTCTTTCAATAAATCATTAAATGGTTTGACATAATCAAAATTTAAAACCCCAAACAAATCAAGTTTGTTTTTCTTTTTTATAAAAGCAACAGCTTCATTAAGCGATTCAAAACAAATGATTTTACAATTTATTTTTGCATACTTAATTCTAGTAGCAATATCAAAATTATTAATTCCAACACAAATAATAGTATCAATGTTTTTAAGACTCTCAAAATCAATATCATATAACCATGATATATCAAAATGATTATATCGTCTAGAAATTTCTTTCCAACCAATTATAATATTTTTTTTCTTTTTAAATCTATTAATATAATATAAAGCCTGATTAAAAGTAGTGCTATTCTCATTTTTAGTACTTAAGATATTGATATTTTTACCTTGATAAGTATAAGAATTATTTTTTTTACTTAATGTATTAATAGTCTTAGTAATTGAACTATAACTAATGTTTAACAAAGAAGCCACAGTAAAAGCCGCCGCGGTATTATAAATATCATATAAGATTGTAGAGTTTAAATTGATGACCTGATTTTTAATAATCATATTATTTTTATTAACATTGACTAAATCAACAACAACTGAACTAACTGGTTTTTTAAAATCACAATTCTCACAATAATAATCACCAGTTGATTCAATGTGATAAAAATTGTATTTAAGCTTATTAAGACATTTTGGACAATAATTAATATTTAAATTATTAAAATTACTATTTTTATAAGAAAAAGCCATCTTACTTAAACTATAAAAAGTAGAGTTACCAAACGAAAAGTCAAGTAAATATGGATCATCACCATTTAAAATCAAATGCATATCTTTAGTTAGAGCTTTTTTTATTTCATCTTTAACCAAGTCACAATGACCTTGTCTTGGGGGTTGATCACGAGTTAAATTGGTTATAACTACATGAGTAGGTTTAATATGAGGAAAAATATATTTAGCGTATCTTTCATCAATTTCTAAAACAACCGCTTTTTTATTAATCTTACCCTTTAAATTACAATGATTTAAAAACAAAGAGATAATAGCATTATCTTTATTTGAATCCTTGTCATTATAAATTGAATCAATCCCATTGTCGCATAATATATTATTTATTAACTTAGTAGTACTACCTTTACCAGAAGAACCAGTAACAGCAATAATAACACTAGGTAATATAAAATCACCCAAAATATTTTTATTTAGCTTTAAAGCAATATGACCTGGGAAAACACTCATGTTTTTTTTTAATAATAAACCTAATTTTAAAATTAACTTCCCAATTAAAATACTAATAGTTTTTTTCATGTAAATCACCTTGTAAAAATTATATCACATTTTTTTACAAAATTATAATATATATGTTATAATTTAACTAGGTGATTAATGGTGAAAAAATATAAATATATAATAATCATTTTTTTAGTTTCAATAATTTCGTTGAGTACATATTTAATAGGACCATTTAAAAATAATCATGATACTAAATTTCATGTCATAAATACATTAGAAGTAAAAGCACAAATAGAAAAAGATTTCATTTATGGAAATAAAATAGTTGGAGGAATCGCTAATGATTTCGGTTACGGAACCAGACTTTTTTATCCACCACTTGGCCATACTTCAATAGCGTATATTGATTTAGTAGTAAATGATATTGAAATAAGTTTTAAAATATTTAATGTTATCATATTATTTGCATCAGGTGTAACAATGTTCTTTTTAGTAAAAAAATTATCGCTAGATGATAAAGTAGCTTTAATTTCATCCCTAATTTATATGTTAGCAGCATATCATTTATCAGATATTTTAATTAGAGATGCACTAAATGAAACCTTAGTATTTATCGTTACCCCAATGATATTAAACGGAATATATTCATTATTTTATAATGAAGGTAAAAACTTTTATCCATTGTTTGTATGTGGATATGCACTTGGTATACTATCACACGCCACAATGATGATGTATTTTACATTTTTAATAGGTATATTTTTAATCTTAAACATAAAAAAAGTATTTACAAAAAAAATATTTTTCAAATTATTAAATGCATCACTACTGGCTCTAGGAATAACATCATTTTTCTGGGTAGGGATGTTAGAACAAAGTATATTTGGAGATTACCGTGTTTTTCAAGAAGGAGTCATGGTAGAAGGTACACAAGGAAATGGTTTATTTCTATTTGAATATTTTCTGTTATTAAGTCATCATGATTTTGAAATCAGATTTTTCACAGATATAACAGTTTTAATTTTATTGGTGATAACAATATTTAAATTCAAAAAAATAGATAATCCCTTTTATAAATGGGTAATTATTTTAGGATGTATATCAATTTTTATGTCAACAGTTGTCTTCCCTTGGGATATATTTCCTAAGTCATTACGTGTTATTCAATTTCCATGGCGTATGGTAACATACTCAACATTATTCATAGCTATAATAGCTCCGTTATGTTTAAAAAATATCAAAAATAATAAGATATTTTATTTAATAGCAGCCTTTTTAATTATAAATAGTTTTATAAGTTTTTATGACTTTGAAAAACAAAACTTTGTAAACTTAGAAGTAGAAAACTTAGAAAATATTGAAACCCACTATGAAGTAGCGATGGGATGGCAAAAAGAATATCTTCCGGTAAATACATATGAATACCTAGATTATTTTAATACCAGAAATAATGAAATATTAGTAATCGAAGGACAAGTCTACACAATAATAAATGAAACACCATATTTGAAATTTGTAGTAAACGAAAAATCAACAATCGAATTACCACGTCTTTATTATTATGGTTACTCATTAACAGATGAAAATAAAAATAAATATGAAATAAATGAAAATGAAAAAGGTTTTATTGAAGTAACATTAGAACCAGGAATATACGAATTAGATTACACAGGAAGTAATTTATTACAAATTGCTGATGTAATATCAATATTAACGCTTTTAGCATTTGGAGGTTTAAAATGGAAAAAATTAGTTTAGTTATACCTTGTTATAACGAGGAAGAAGTATTACCTTTATTTTATGAAGAAATGGATAAAGTAATAAAAAGTTTTAAAAAAGTTAAATTCGAAGTAATATTAGTAAATGATGGTAGTAAAGATAATACACTACCAATAATGCGTGAATTATCTAAAAAAGATAAAATATATCGCTATATATCATTCTCACGTAATTTTGGTAAAGAAGCAGCGATACTGGCTGGTTTAGAATATGCAACAGGCGATTACATAGCAACTATGGATGCTGATTTACAAGACCCACCAGAACTATTAAAAGAAATGTATGAAACATTAAAAAATGAAGATTATGACTGTGTAGCTACCAGAAGTGTAAGTCGAAACGGTTACAGTAAAACAAGAAAGTTCTTCACAAAAATGTATTACAATATAATTAATAAAATTTCTAAAACACCAATTGTTGATGGGGCAAGAGATTTTAGATTAATGACAAGAAAAATGTTGAATTCAATTCTTGAATTAAAAGAATACAATCGTTATTCAAAAGGTATATTTTCATGGGTAGGATATGATACAAAATGGATCACATTCGAAAACCAAGAACGTAGAGCTGGAACAACAAAATGGAACTTTTTCAAACTGTTTTCATACTCATTAGAAAGTATTATGGGGTTTTCAACAGTACCATTATTATTCTCATCATTTGTTGGAATTATATTTTGTTTAATAGCCTTCATAATGGTTATTTGTATAGTAATAGGAACGCTATTATTCTCAAATCCAGTTGCTGGTTGGCCATCACTTGTATGTATAATTTTATTTGTAACTGGAATTCAATTATTTTGTCTTGGAATAGTAAGTCAATATTTATCTAAAATGTACCTAGAGATTAAAAATAGACCAATTTATATCATTAAGGAAACAGAAAATGATTAACTTATACAAAAAGTATAAAGAAATAATAAATTATTTAATTTTCGGAGTATTAACAACAATAGTAAGTTTGGCAGTTTACTATCTATTAGTATCACTTTTTTTAGATGCTAATAACCCAGTAGAACTCCAAATAGCCAATATAATCTCATGGATAATAAGCGTAACTTTTGCTTATATAACAAATAGAAAATTTGTTTTTGAAAGTAAAAATACCAATAAAATAAAAGAAGTAAGTACATTTTTCACATCAAGAATATTTACCTTATTTTTAGATATGATAATAATGTTTTTAGGGGTATCAGTATTTATATTAAATGATAGTCTTGTTAAGTTATTCTCGCAATTTATAATAATAATAGGTAATTATATCTTAAGTAAATTATTTGTATTTAAAAAGGGGTAGTTATGAAAAAAAGAAAAAAAACAAAATGGCGTTATGACCGAATTCTTTTTGTTTTATTAATAATTTTTGCTATTATAGCAACCATAATATTATTAAATCAACCAAAAGAAGAAGAACCACCAAAAGAAGAAGATCCAATCAAAACAGTAACATCAAAAGAAAATTTCAGTAATGAAATAATTAATAAAACAACATTATCCAAAGATTTGGAAGAATCAATTGTTAACTTTTTAAATCTTTACTATCAATCAATGAGTACTTTAGAAATTATTGATATGACATCACTATTTTATGACAAAGACAGTGAAAGTTCATTAATCTATCAAACAACAATAGATTTGTTAGTAGAAATAAGAAAAATGAAACATGTTGATTTAAGATTAACAGATGCATATTATAATTTAGAAATAACCGAAGTAAATGAAAAAAACAATCAAATAGAAGTTGTAGTTTTAGAAGACAGCTATTTAAATTTTTTCTTTATGTCCGATATAACTTCTGAAGTTCATAATGTAGAAAACACATTTACCTTTATAGAAGAAGATGGAAAATACTATTTACAAGAATACAGTAAAGGTCAAGATTTTTATGTTTTAGTTACTGATAAATATGATGATGGTATGCAAGAAGAACTAGATGAAATAAAAAAAGACTACATACAACAAACAGAAGAAGTAACAACAGAGTTAAAACAAGACTATGATGATTTTTTAAAAAATGGAATTACCAGTACAAAAAATTGTTCATATACTTACGATAGACAAGCAGCTTACGAATATGCTGATACATGGGTAGGGGATAGAAACGAACAATGGCATACATTTGGTTCTAACTGTCAAAACTACGCATCTCAAGTATTAATAGCTGGAGGAATTCCAATGGATTATAAAGGAGATGCTGAAGAACAATTACAATGGAAGTTTTTCGATGGTTCTTATAATTTGGAAGAAGAAGCTAAAGGATATAATTACACATGGACATATGTACCATATTTCTATGAATATGCTAAAAATAACACTGGAACAGGTTTATGTGCAACAGTTGATGAAAATATTTATTTTGCAGAAGCAGGTGATGTAATTCAACTAGGTACAAAATGGTATGATCGACATACCGTAGTAGCTATGGGACCATACATGAAAGATGGAATAGCCCTAGATATTTTATTAAATTCTAATTCAGTCGATTTAAAAAATTATCCTCTATCAGCATATACATATCCATACGCTCGCTTAATAAAAGTTCATGGGTATAACTAATGAAAAAAATAATAGTTATTTTAATAACAATTATAATTTTGCTCAGTTTAATATTAACTATAATTATTTATTTAAATATCAATAAAGAAAAAAAAGTATTTGAGGAAGTAATAAAAAGAACATTAACAGAACCTGTTTTTTCCTATTCCGATAAAGAATTAACAAAATGGTATTTAACACTCGTAAATAGAGACAATGAAATCAAAGAAGATTATCAATTTACTTTGGGAACATTATCAAATGGTCGTGAATTTGACCAAAGAGCTATAACTTATTTAGAACAAATGATATCAGATGCTAAAAAAGCAGGAGTCAGTACTATATGGGCCCAATCAACATATCGTAGCTATGAACTTCAAGAATATCTTTATAATAATCGGATTAATAATTATCTAAATAAAGGATACAGTTACGAAGAAGCAAAAGTAGAAGTTGAAAAATTAACACTACCCCCAGGAACAAGTGAACACAATATTGGATTGGCTGTTGATTTTAATACTATTACCTTAGATTTTCAAAATACCGAAGCATTTAATTGGTTACAAGATAATGCCCACTTATATGGATTTATTTTAAGATATCCAGCTGATAAAACCGAAATTACTAACATAAACTATGAACCGTGGCATTACCGCTATGTAACCAAAGAACATGCCACAAAAATAAAAGAATTAGGATTATGTTTGGAAGAATATATTGATTATTTAAAAAGGGGATAATATGATTTTTATTTTAACATTAATTTACATTATATATGTGATAAAACATTTTTCTCATCAAAACAAAGATTTAGTATTACAAAGATTTATGTTTAATGGTAAGAGAATACTTTATGTTATTTTTGGAATAATTTTAATATTAGTAACAAATATTTTTGATTTTACAAAGTACATAATTTTAGTAATTTATACATCAGGTATTGTAATAAATTTATTAAGTTTCATAATTACTTTTAGTGGAATTAAATTAATTCACTTAGTAGATAAAAAAACAAAACAAGCAGATAGTAAGTATAAACTAACAATAAATCTATTTCCTATAGTTTCTTATGGATATATAATTTTACTAACTTATATTTTATTTTTTCAAAATTAAAAAAGTCTATTTCAGACTTTTTTTTAGCATTCTTTTTTATACTCACAATAATAAGCATAATATTCATCATAAGTTAATTCACTTTCATAAACTTTAGTAGCAAGTTCAACTCCTAAATATCGGTAATGCCAAGATTCATAATTATAACCAGTGATATTTTCTTTTTCTGAAGGATATCTTAAAATAAAACCAAACTTATGAGCATTTGTTTCCAACCATTTAAATTCTAAAGTATTTTCAAAATCATTACCAATTGAATTATAAGTAATAATATCTAAAGCTAGTCCAGTTTGATGTTCAGAATGACCAGCTCTAGCAGCATAACCGTAAGGTGATGCATCATACATATCTTCTTGCTCTTCATGAGTTCTATATGACGAATTAACAATTAAAGTTAAATCTTCTTCGTTAGCCGCATACCACATATCCACATACATATCATTAACTTCCTTAATTATTGTTTGATTAGCGTAAGCATACATCGAAGATATTGTAACCAAATTATCAGGTTCATAATTATCAGGTAGTTTGTAAAAAGTATTCATAAGCATACTAATTTTACTAGTATCAGTTTCTACAATTTCAGAATAAAAATCCTTATGTGCATTTGTATTTATTAAAGCAACAATCAAATCATCACTTTCAGTTGCTTGTTTAGCATATTCAATATACTCATCGTAATTATAAGGAATATAATATTTAGCGGTAATAATACCATAAATATCCTCGTTATAATCCGATACTAAAATATTTTCAATCGTTTCTTTTGGTAAAATTTCAATTATAGATAAAGCCTCATTTTCGTTATAACCAATTTTAATCAAATCCTTTTTAGTAGTATCTATACTTTGAATTAATTTGATTATTATCACAATAACAACAATAAATAAAATAGCCCATAAAGCTCTTTTCACTTCTTTTTTTAATTTCATATTTCCTACCTTTCTTATAAAAATTATACTATAAATAAAAAAAATAGACAAGAAAAAACAGCCCAAGCTGTTATTTTCTTTTTCCAAATAAAGATAATAATCTTAAGAAAATATTTATAAAATCTAAATATAACTCCATTGCAGAATAAATATGAATTTTATCGCTTGCAATAGCATTAGTAGCTATATATCTTTTGATTTTATTTATATCATAAATAGTAATACCGAAAAATACAATTAAAATTCCCCAGTCAAGAGCAATAGCTAAACCTTCACTCTCCAAAACAAACATATTTATTAAAGTTAAAATAATCCCAACCAATAAAAATACCATTAAATAAATACCGAAACCTGATAAATCTTTTTTGACATTTTTCCCAATTAAAGCTAAAGCTCCAAAGATAACAGCAGCAGCAACAAAAACAGTAGCAATCGATGAAATTTCATAAACTGCGAAAATAACTGATAAAGTTAAACCGTTTAAAAACGAATAACCAAAAAACATTGCTGCAGCTACATTAGCTGGTATTTTTCTAAGTAAAAAGCTAAATAAAAGTACAACCCCCACTTCTAATAATAGTAAAGTGTTAAAATAACCATTTACAACAATATCAGCAAATAAACCAGTATCATAAGTAAACCAAGCAACACCAGCTGATATTAAAAGACCAATGAACATCCATAAAAATGTTTTAGACAAAACAGCATTTAAAGAATTCTCATTCATCTCTTCATTCATTAAATTTTCTTCCATAATTTCACTCCTTCTAAATAAGAATATAATAATTATATTAAAAAGTCAATAAATTAATTATCATTAAATTTAAACATAAACATATTTTTAAGTAGGTGATTAATGTGAAAAAGATTATATCGTTAATATTAGTTTTAAGCCTTTTTATACCGACATATGTAAAGGCCGAAACCCTATTAGCGCCTTCAGCTTCCAATGTATTTGTAATGGAATATTCAACACAAGAAGTTATATACGAAAGAAATGCTCATGAACGAAAACCAATGGCCTCAATGACTAAAATAATGACCATGTTATTAGTAATGGAAAGTATCGAAAAAGAAATAATAAAGTGGGAAGATATTGTTGTAGTGTCAGAAAATGCTTCATCTATGGGCGGTAGTCAAATACTACTTGAAACAAATGAAAAGATGTCAGTTTACGATTTATTTAAAGGTTTAGCAGTAGCCTCAGGAAATGATGCTGCCGTAGCGTTAGCTGAAAAAGTAGCAGGAACAGAAGAAATATTTGTAGAAATGATGAATGAAAAAGCAACAGAATTAGGACTTGAAAATACTAATTTTAAAAATTGCCACGGTCTTGATGAAGTTAATCATTATTCATCAGCATATGACATGGCTATGATTGCTAAAGAACTATTACAATATGAAAAAGTTTTTGAATTCACATCAATTTATGAAGATTACTTAAGAAAAGATACTGACAGAGCTTTCTGGCTTGTAAATACCAATAGACTAGTAAGATATTATGACGAAGTTGATGGTTTAAAAACTGGTTATACTGAAGAAGCTGGGTTCTGTTTAACAGCAACAGCATTAAAAAATAATATGCGTATTATTACAGTTGTCATGGGAGAACCAGACTCACAAACAAGAGATAGTGAAGTAAGTCAAATTTTTGATTACGTATTTGCTCAATATGATTTAAATGAAATAGTTAATGAACACCAAATAGTAGATGAATTAGAATTGATAAAAGCTAAAAATCAAATAGTTAAAATTGTACCAAAAGAATCATTAAATGCTCTCTATTTAAAAATAGAAGAAAAAAAAGAATCGATTTATGAAGTAGAACTTTTTGAAATAAAAACTCCAACTGAAGTAGGGGAAACAGTAGGTATATTAAAACTAATAGATAATGGTAATGTTATAAATGAAATAGAATTGACAGTTCAAGAAAATGTTCAGAAAGCTAATATTATAACATTATTTTCTAGATACTTATCTCAAGTAATGCGTTAAAAAAAGTTAGAAAACAACTCCTAACTTTTTTATTTGAATAATTCATCATTAAAAAAATCACAAACACTGATATCCAAACCATCACAAATATTTTTTATAGTTGATAATCTTAAATCTTTATGAACACCATTTAAAATATTATTCAAAGTTCGTGGATTAAAACCAGCGTTTTTAGCCACTCTGTAAGCAGTAATATTTTTTTCTTCACATAAATTTTCAATTCTTTTAATAATTAAATCTGATATTTCTAAAGTATCTGTCATGCAAACTCCTTATGTTACTCAAATATCTTAGCTATTTTAGTAGCTAATTTTTTTAAATGATCAGTTGGACCGAAAATGAATAAACTACCGAAAGTTTTATCTCCCCACCACATAATTTCACCTCACTAACTATAATAAAAATACCAAAGAAAAAAAGACAAAACATGCCAATAAAAAAAACAACAGTAAATTGTTGTTTAAGATTCTAATTTTTGTAACGCTTTTGATTTTATTCTTTGAATACTACGATCAGAATAATTATAATTAAAAGCAATCTTTTCTAAATTATAACGGTTACAATAATAATCAATTAAAATACCAGTTTCAATCTCATTTAAATTATTTATCTCACAAATCAAATTCATATCCTCAATAGGCATACCCCGATAAGGAGATACATTAGATTTTTTGATAAACCTACTAGCAATATAAGCAAGGA
>CAYJJY010000014.1:0-22726 GCA_964370615.1 uncultured Muribaculaceae bacterium | reverse complement strand
AGAAATAATGCTAATATGATTATTTTAGGTACTTCTGGTAGTGGTAAATCTACTGCTGCTAAAGTATTACTTAGAACTAGTATTAGAAATGATTACCAATTAGTTATCATTGATCCTGAAGGTGAGTTTGAGGAAATGGCTCGTCTTTATGAAGGTGATTATATTGATTTAGGTAAAGGTGGAGACTTCGGGATGATTAATCCTTTGGAAGTTGTTGTTGATGCTGATGAAGAAGAAATCAAACAAGGTTTAGGTTACACTGTTTTAACTAGAACTTTATCAACTATTAAAGCTTTTATTAAATATTATGATCCTTCTATTGAAGAGGATGTTGTTAATATATTCAGTGAAATAGTTCAGGAAACTTATCGTCGTTTTGGTATTGATTTTACTACTGATTTTAGTAATTTAAAATCAACTGATTATCCAACTTTTAGGGATGTTTATGCGACTGTAAGAGGTAAATTATTATCTATTCCTGAGAAAAATCAAGAAAAAGATATTTTAGAAAAATTAGAAATTAAATTAAGACCTTTAATTAAGGAATTAAAATATTATTTTGATGGTCATACTTCTATTCAATCTAATAGTAATTTTGTTGTTTTTAATATTAGAGAGTTAATGAATAGTGATAAGAATATTAGAAATGCTTTATTCTTTAATGTATTAAAGTATGCTTGGAATTTAACTTTAAATCCTAATATTAATACTGTACTAACTGTTGATGAAGCTCATGTTTTATTAGCTGGTAATAATAGTTTGGGAGCTGAGTTTTTAGCGCAAATTCAAAGACGTGCTAGAAAATATAATACGGGTACTGTTATTATTACTCAACAACCTTCGGATTTTAGTGATCCTGCAGTTATTACACAAGGTAAAGCAATATTTGATAATGCTTCTTACTATGTGGTTATGGGACTTAAAAAACAAGCTGTTGAAGATTTATCAAAATTAATTGATTTAAATGAGAATGAAAAAGATAGTATAAAAAAATATACGCAAGGTGAAGCATTATTTGTATGTGGAAGCAGAAGAATGCGTATTCAAGTTGTTGCTACTGAAAAAGAATTAGATTCTTTCGGTAGTGGCGGAGGACTATAAAAAAGTAAGTAGGTGATGAAGATGGATTTAAATAATGGACCTGATAATAATAATCAGGATTTGAATTCTGCTTCAAAACCTGCTTTTAATATGCCTGAAAATAATCAACCTAATAATCAAGGTGGAGCTAAACAAGGTGAAAGTTCATCAAAAAAAGCGGCCGATTTAGCTGCTAAGGGTGCTGCTACTTACTTTGGTGGTGCAGCTGGAGCTAAAACTTATGATAATATAAAGAATGCTCCAGTTGTTGGTGGCCTGATGGACAAAGGTTTAGATAAACTTGGTAAGGATATTGAAAAGTCTCCTCTTGGTGGTAAAGCAGCTAAAATGCTTGATGAATCTGGTGCTTTAGATGCTGCTTCCAAAGGCTTAGATGCATATACTGGTTCTTCTAGTAAAAAAAGCGGTGGTGATGCAAAGGCTGAAACTCCTAGTGGTGAGACTTCTGAGGGTGAGTTAGAAGGTAGTGATCCTTTTAAAGTTAATAAAGGTGTTATTGGGATAGTTGCTGGTTTTTTTATCGGAATTATTGTTTTAATAATCGTATTGTATCCAGTATTTTTATTGTTGTCGCCATTTTTTATGGCTTCTACAGTTTTAAATTCAGTTGGTGGTGCTTTAAATAGTTTTGGTGAACATGTTGCTTCGTTAGCTACTGGATGTGGTTGGGTTCCGGCTTCACAATGTACTGAAGAAATAAAATTTTATGATGAATTAGCTGATGTTGAATTAGAGTATCGAATGGAATATGGTGTTAAGTTAAATACTAATTTATTAGTGGCAACCTTAACAAATAATTTAGATGTTTACAATTTTGATACTGGTGAAGAATATGATGAAGATACTATTTATGAGGAAATGAATCCTGAAGAAGGTGAAGAAGCTGCTGAAATTATGTATGCTAATGCTAGAAAAAATTTATATATTTTAGCAGATCAAATGGCACCAGCTTATGATCCGGAACGAGTTGAAGATATTGAAACTGGAATATTTTCTTGGACTTATGAAAGAGAACTTGATTTAGATAATTATAAAAAGTATTTAGAAGAAGTTTTTATTGCTAACTATTATTATCCTAAGTATAATGGTGCGGATTTAGAACAAAAAGTAGATAGTATGATCAATTTAATTTATTTAAGAGTTGATTTGTATGAAAATTACGCTAATGAATTTGGGTATAATGATGGTTATAGTTTTACTGGTGAAGTTTATGCTTCTTGTGCTGGTGTAACATTAACTGATAATGACTACAATGTTTTAGAGGTTATACCTTTAGAGGAATATGTAGCCCGAGTAGTTCAAAAAGAAATTGGTGGTTATACTACTAATGTTGAAACTTTAAAAGCTCAAGCGATAGCTGTAAGAACATATACTTTGGTTAGATCTGACAATTGTACTAAACCAATGCGAAATAGTACTAGAGACCAGGTTGCAGCTGATGTTGTTTCTAATAGTAATATTAATATTGCGGTTGAAGAAACTATGGGGCAGGTTTTGATTTATGAAAATGAAGTTTTTTTAACTGAATATGATAGTTATTGTTATGATGATAGTGATTGTTCTTATCGAAGAGAAGGTGACACTTTATATGTTACATATACTAAGTTACCGTTAAATGAAACACATGAAGTTGCATTACCTATCTCACTAGAGAAATGGGTTGCTGGTGGTCATGGTCGTGGTATGAGCCAATTAGCGGCTTTAAATATGGGTGAAAACTTAGGATATACTTATGATCAAATTTTGAGTTCATTTTACTCTGAAAATACAAGTCTTAGCTTGATGTCTTCATTTAAATCGGGAACTTATACCTCTACTACTGCTCCAGCAGTTGATAAAGATGAGCTTTTATATCGCTCTGATATGTATGAATATCAAGACACACTTGAGATAGCTGGTAGACAATTAGATGTAGCTTTTATATATTCTAAGTATGCTAAAAACTTAGGTCAATGTGTTTGGTATGCTCGTTCAAGAGCTTTAGAAATTATTTTAAATTCATCTATGCCAGATGATGTTAAAGCTGCGGCTTTTGATGTGATTTTAAATACAACCGGAAATGGTGAGAGTTGGTATCGAAATAATAGTTTAGAGGTTTTTGAACGAACTGATAACTATGAATTACCGCGACCTGGTGCGATAGTGTCTTGGTCTTCAAATAGTTCGATTGTTGGCCATTCTTATGGACATGTAGCTATAATTGAATCTGTTGATTATGAAAATAGAACTGTTGTTATGAGTGAAGGTTGGAACGGTAGCGGCGCTGATGGTGAAGATAGTTGGGGAAATGTTAGAGTTAAAACATCAACAAAAACTTTTGAACAAGTTAGAGATTATAATAATGGATATATATTTAACGGTTATGTTTATATTTTAGGATAGGTGAGAGCATGAAAAAAATTGTATTAGTTTTCTTAGTGATGTTATTATCTGGATGTAAGGTTGAATATAATCTGGATTTTCAAGATGAAACTTTAATAGAGGATGTTAAAGTTTTCTTGCCGTTATCTTTAGAGGAAGATGTTGAATTATTAAAAAGGATGAAACCTTCAGCAATATTAGGTGTTGTTGGGAATTATAAATATGAAATTAATCATTTTGAAGAAAATGAAAATTTTATTGGAAATTATAAATATAGTTATGATTATACAAATTTTGGAAGAGCTTATTATTTAAATGAATGTTTTGATGCAGTTTCTTTTGTAAAAACAGATGATGGTAGATATATGTTGAATACATCTACTGGATTTAATTGTATGGTTTTCGAATATATGAAAGTTGATGAATATCAAGTTAATATAACTTCAAATAGAGAAGTACTTGAAAGTAATGGTTTAACAGAGGGTGATAATGTTTATAGTTGGACTATAACTGAAGATAATGCTTCGACTTTTAAACTTAGTATTACTTTTGGAGATGTTATTATTAACGATGCATCTATTTTTGAAAAGTATCTGTTGTTTTTTGTTATAATTGGATTAAGTATTATTTCATTAATTGTCTACGTAATTATAAAGGGAATTAATAAAAAAAATAATGAAATATAATTGAAATAGTTTATGTGATTTGATATACTATTATTTAGAAAGAAGGGTTATCTATGAAATTAAAGTTTCGTGCCTCAGGTAAAGATTTTGTAATATTTATTTTATTTTCAATTGCTTTGTTTTATTTAGTAGCAATAGCTGTTTTAAATATATCTAATTTTGCATCAGAAGGAGAATTTTATGGGCTTAACCCTATGGGAGCTTTTAGTGAAGAATATTTAATACCTACATTAGTTGGATTTGTTTTCATGTATGCGATTATTATAACTTCGGTTTCTTCTTATTTTTTCGATCGTGAAAGTGGTTTAGGGTTCACGACTAATGAAAAAAATCAAAGTGGTTATTCTCGTTGGGCAACTAATAAGGAAATGAAAAAGATGTTAAACCTTGTTAAAACGAAGGAAACTACTAGTGAATTTGCAGGGGTTCCACTTATTAATGATGGTCAAAATTTATATGTTGATGATAGTGAATTTCATAGTTTAATTTTAGGGGCTACTGGTTCGGGGAAAACCCAAACTATAGTTTTACCTTTAGTTGAGTCTTTGGCTAAAAAAGGTGAATCGATGATTGTTACCGATCCTAAAGGTGAAATTTACGAAAAAACTGCTACTATGCTAAGAAGCAGAGGGTACAATGTAGTGTTGCTGAACTTTCGTGATACTTTAAAAGGTAACTCTTGGAATCCTTTAGCGCTTCCTTATTCATTATATCAAGAAGGTAATAAAGATAAATCTAATGAGTTATTGGACGATTTAGCTATGAATATTCTTTATGATGAAAAAGCACAATCACAAGATCCTTTCTGGGAAAAAACATCTGCTGATTATTTTACTGGATTATCTTTAGCTTTATTTGAAGATGCTAAAAAAGAAGAAATAAACTTAAATAGTATTAACTTAATGACTACTGTTGGTGAGGAAAAAATTGGTAATACTGTTTATATTAAAGATTATTTTGAAAGTAAGGATAAAGCTAGTCCTGCTTATATCAATGTTTCTTCAACAATTATGGCGCCGAATGATACTAAAAGCAGTATTTTATCGGTATTTAAACAAAAAATAAAATTATTTTCATCGCGTGAAAATTTATCAGAGATGTTATCTTATAGTGATTTCGATATGAAAGATATTGGGCGTAAAAGAACGGCAGTATTCATTGTTATCCAGGATGAAAAGAAAACATACCATTCCTTAGTTACAATTTTTATCAAGCAATGTTATGAAACTTTGATTGATGTAGCTCAAGAATTAGGTGGGAAGTTAACATATCGTACTAATTTTATTTTAGATGAGTTTGCGAATATGCCACCTTTAAAAGATGTTACAACAATGGTTACAGCAGCTCGAAGTCGTAATATTAGATTTAATTTTATCATTCAAAATTTTGCCCAATTATATCAAGTTTATGGTAAAGAAAATGGTGAAACAATTAAGGGTAACTGTGGTAATATTATTTACTTAATTTCAAGTGAGTTAAGTGCTTTAGAAGAAATTAGTAAAATGTGTGGGGAAGTTAAATCTAAAGAAAAAGATAAAACAGCTAGTACACCACTTGTTACTGTAAGTGATTTACAAAGATTAAAAGAGGGTGAGATCATTGTTCTTAGAACAAGAAAATTACCTTTTAAAACTAAAGTTTGTTATGATTGGAAAATTGATTGGGGTTATGTTCGTGAAAATGCACCGTATCCTGTTCGTGAAAGAAAACCGATTGAGTTATTTGATTTAAAATCATTTGTTAATGATAAAAGAGAGAAAAAAATGAATGAGTTAATGAAGAACTTTTCTTCAAATTCTGATGTTGCGCCTAAACCGGTTCCTACACCATTAGTTGACTCGACAAAAAAAGAACCAGCAAAACCAAGTAGTTCTTTTAACATTGATGACATTGTGAAAAGAATTGATGCTAAATTAGCTAAATTGGATGAGGAAGAAAAAAAGGAAAATGAAATTTCTCAAATTAAAAATGTTGATAATGAAAAAGAAGTTAGTTCAAGTAATAGTGTAGTTGCACCTGTTGAAGTTAAAAAAGAAAGTAATGTTGATGACTTTTTGTTTAGACCAGATTCACCAGCAGCTGAACTAGAAAAAACATTATTTAATTTAAAAATAACTGATGAAGAATTAAAAAATGAAACTAAAAAAACTAATGTTATTGAAGAAAAAAATGATTTAGTTCAAGCACCAGTTGTTGAACATAAAACTGAAACACCTGTTTCTAAAATTGAAACACCTTCATCAAATGATGATTTAGTTGTTCCAGTAATTCCTGAAAGAAAAGAAGAAAAGGTAGATGTTAAACCTAAAACTACAAAATCTAAAACAACAAAAGTGAAAGAAGAAGTAGTGCCTCAAGTTAGTTTTGATGAAATATTAAATGAAAATAATATTGTAGACAGTAAGGTAAGTAGTAATGTGACTAAGACTAATTCAGTTACATCTTCTAAACCTATTAAAGATACAGATAATACATCTAAGGTTTCTTTAGAGCCTGTTAAAGCAACTGGGAATAATTATGTTGAATCAACTGTTTATGAGGATGATTTTGATTATAGTTATATTAGTGATGATCAATTTTTTGATGATTTCTTCAGTGAAGAAGATTAAAAATATATTTATTATATTTTTTTTTGGTTAAATGTCATTTTCACTTTCTTCCTAATTGCATATTATTAACTAGGGTGGTTAATATGAATATTTCAATTTCTGATTTACTAAAAAAAGAAAATATTTCATTGATTGATTTAAGAAGTATTGAAAAATTTAATGATAATCATTTAAAAGGAGCTAAAAACATACCTAAAGCTTTATTGATTAAAGATCCTAACAAATATTTAGAGAAAAATAAGTTTTATTATTTGTACTGTCAAAATGGTGAATATAGCTATCGTATATGTTCGTTTTTGAATAAAAAAGGTTTTAAAACAATCAATGTTTTAGGTGGTTATGAAGCTTGGATTTTAAATAAAAATGTATTTTAAATAATACATTTTTTATTTGTTGTTTTATTAAATTTTATTTGATATAATTAGTATATTATGGGAAGGTGTTATATGTCTAGGATAAAGATGCACATATTTATATACTTATTGTTATTTTTTTCAATCTCTTTTATATCTATCGGATATGCAGCTTTAAACACGAATTTAACAATTAGCGGTGAAATTTTATTAGATTTATCGGGTGATATTTATGTATCGAATATTGAATTAATTAGTACTACGGATGCTACTGAGAATTTTAATCCAACTTTTACTGATAATGGTGTAAATATTGGGGTTAATGTCCCTCTTGCTAGTTCTAGATTTGTTTATGAAGTTACTATTGTTAATTCTACTGATACTTCTTATTATTTGAAGCAAGTTAATGAATTAATGAATTCTAACGATGGTAGGTATTTTATTTTAGATATGTATATTTATGATGAGTTCGAACCTAATTCGACAACTATTTTTCAAATTTCTTATTTAGCTGAAAGTGCACCAACTGATGCTGATATGGTTTTAAATTTAGAGTTTATTTTTGAACTGGGTGGTAGATATACAGATCCTATGTTAAATGGAGCTGATCCTGTTTTAATAGATGGAATAATTCCAATTGTATATGATGAGAGTATTGCTAAATGGGTAAAAGCTGATGTTTTAAATAATGCATGGTATGATTATAGTGTTCAGCAGTGGGCTAATGGAGCATCTGTTATTGCTTCTAAGCGAGAAGAGTATGTTTTTTCAGAACCGGGTACTGTTGTTGAACTTGATGATATAATGTCTATGATGGTATGGATTCCTAGATATTCGTATACTTTACGTGATCCTTATGGTTATTTAGCTACTGGTGGTAGCCCTTTAGGTGTAACAACTCCTGGTGCTTTTGATATTAAATTTCATGATGCTAGTCAAATTTATTATGGTAGTGGTAGTTACTTAGGTACTACAGCTACTGAATATTATACTCCTGCTTCATTTTGTTGGGGGAATAGTTGTGATGATGAAGCTACGCGCGGAAATGCTGAAAACACTGAAATTCCAGGGTTTTGGATAGCTAAATTTGAAGCTTCAAAAGTTAATAATTTATTATATTCTAAGCCTAATATGACACCGATGATAAATTATACTATTTCATCAACATTTAATTATGTTCAAGAACTTATGAATGGTGTTCGAGGTTATGAAAATTATGGTTACATTGGGTATGTAGATGCGCATTTAATTAAAAATACTGAATGGGGGGCAATAGCTTATTTATCACAGTCTATTTATGGTAAGTATGGTAATCCTGATTACAGTGGAGCTAATAAGGAAATTTACTTAAATAATTGTAGTACATATATAACAGGAATTGGTGGTTCATCAGCATCTGACGGAAGAACTACTGCTACTTGTAATGATGCGAATCATGCATATGATAGTTATAATGGTATGGGGGCATCTACTACTGGAAATATTTATGGAGTGTACGATATGATTGGTGGTACATTTGATAGGGTTATGGGTATAATTTTGGATAGTAATGGTAATTTTGTTTCTGATTTATCAGGATTTACTTCACTTCCAGAAGGTAGATATATAAATGTTTATCCATATGGAACTTATACTGAAGGTGATATTTCACCAATAAAAGGTGATGGACTTACAGAAACTCTTTATTTTTATAGTGATAGATATTTAGGAGATCCTAGATTTTCAAGTACTAATTATTATTTATATCATTGGATATATAGAGGTGGTAGTTTATTTTTTTCAAATACAGCTGCTAATGGGATATTTTCTTATACATTATTTAATGGACAATCTGATGGACATCATTCTTCAAGATTTACAATTACTATTTATTAAAAAACTATTGAAGCTTATCAATAGTTTTTTAGTGGTATTTAGTTTTTTTCATTTTATTTTCTAATAAGTGAATGAAAGAATACATTATTATTGATATTGTAGCTAATAAAATTATTCCAGTTATAACTAGGTTTAAATTAAATATTTGTGATCCATATATGATTAAATATCCTATTCCTTTTTTTGCTACTAACATTTCACCCATAATGACGCCTATTAGTGACATTGAGATATTTATTTTTAAAACGCTTATTATATTTGATATATTACTTGGTAAGATGAGTTTTGTTAGTATTTGTTTTTTAGTTGCTTTTAAAGATTTTAATAATTTGATTTTATTTTTGTCAGTTATTATAAATCCTTGATATAGATTTATTATTGTTATTATTAAAGAAATAAGTAGAGCCATAATTATTATTGATTTTGTATTTGCTCCAATAATAATTATTATCATGGGTCCTAGAGCTACTTTAGGTAGGGAATTTAAAACTGTTAAATATGGTTCTGTGATTTTAGCTAATGTTTTGTTGTACCACATAATAATAGCTATTAGTAATCCTAAAATTGTAGCTAGTGAAAAACTTATGGTAGTTTCAATCATAGTTGTTGTTATGTGTTGATATAAGTTATTTTGATTGTGTAAATTTATTAGGGTTGTTATTATTTTTTTAGGGGAAGAGAAAATAAATGTATTTATTATATTGTAATTGGCTAGTATTTGCCATGTAATAATAAAAGTTATAAATATTAATATTTGAAATGTTATTATAAATATTTTGTTTTTTTTAATTTTGTTTAAATATTTTTTTTGTTCGTTACTCATTGTCTATTTCACTCCATATCAAATCAAAGTAATGAGGAAATTCTTTTGATTTTCTTTTTTCTAAAGGAGTCTTTTTATCAAAGTTTATATTTATTATTTTTTTTATTTGTGATGGTCTTTTACTTAAGACTATGATTTGGTTTGAAAGTGTTATTGCTTCGGCTATATCGTGTGTTACCATAATGGCTGTTTTATTTTCGTTTTTAATTATATTGTAGACATCTTGTGAGACAGATAATCTACTTTGGTAGTCTAAAGCTGAGAATGGTTCATCAAGGAGTAATATATCGGGATTAGTAGCTAGTGTTCTGATTAGTGCTACTCTTTGTCTCATACCACCGGATAATTGATTGGGATAGCTATTAATAAAATCTTTTAATCCATATTTATTGAGTAAATCTATTACTTTTTCTTTTGTTAAGCAATTTTCTTTATTTATTTCTAAGCTTAACAAACAATTTTCTAAGATTGTTTTCCATTCAAATAAGCAATCTTGTTGTAGCATGTAACCTATTTTTGTATTGTTTTTAATTATTATTTGACCACTTGTTTTATCTTCTAAATTAGCTAGTATTGATAATATTGTTGACTTTCCGCATCCTGATGGTCCTACTATTGAAATAAAAGCACCTTTTTTTACTTCAATAGAAAAATTATCAACAGCTAATATTTCTTTTTGTTTAGTGTGATAATTCTTTTTAAGATTTTTAATTTTTAAAATATTATTGTTCATTAAATGTATTGTCTACTAATAAATTGTATGGTGCTCTTTGTGATAATTGATTAGCATTTTCCATGATGTCTTGGACATAGGTAAATCCTTCTTCGCTAATGTAAGTTGTTTGAAACCATGAATCAACTGATTTATATCTATCAACTATTTTTATTAAGTCATTTAAAGTTGTATCAGGAAAGTATGGTAAAATTGTTTGGGCAATTTGTTCTGGGGTATTGTTATGAACATAATCTAGGCCTTTTTGAATAGCTTTTGTAAATTTCTCTATTGTTTCTGGGTTATTTTCTAAGTAACTTTTTTTGGTATTGTAAGTGGTGTATGGAACAACTCCTCCTAGTTCTCCTAGTGATGCTACCACATATCCTAAACCTTCTTTTTCTAATGCTAAGGCTGACGGTTCGAATAGTGAGACATAATCACCTGTTCCTCCTATGAAAGCTCCGGCCATTGAAGCGAAATCAATATTAGTTATAATTTCGACATCTTTATTGGGTTCAATATTGTTATCTTTTAGAATTGTTTCTAATGTCATTTCTGGCATTCCGCCAATTCTTCCTCCAATAATTGTTTTCCCTTTTAAATCTTCTAAAGTAAAGTTATCATTTGGTGTTCTTGCTACTATAAAACTGCCATCTCTTTTTGTTAATGCAGCAAAGTTTATTAAATAATCTTCTTGTCCATTATTATAAACATATATGGTTGCTTCACTACCAGCAAAGCCTATTTGAACATCTCCTGATAAAACAGCAGCAGTTACTTTGTCTGCTCCTGGAGTTAAGATAAATTCAATATCTAAGCCTTCCTCTTCGAAGTAGCCAAGTGCGTCTGCTGCATATTGAGGAGCATAAAATATACTGTGCGCGACTTCAGCAATTCTTATTTTTTCTAAACTTGAGTTATTTTTATTAAAAAATATAGTGCAAATAATTGCTAATATGATGATTATTATAGGTAAAATTAATTTTTTCATATAATCTCCTTTCATATTTTTATTATATTCTAAACATAAAATGAGGTTAATGAAATTTTTGTGATGTTTTACACTGTTTCTTAAATTAATGATATAATATAAAATGAGGTGTAAGTATGAAATATTTTATTTTGTTAATATTATTTATTCCGGGATTTATTTGTGCAAAAACTGAATCTGTTATTGAGATAGATTCTTTGAGTATAACCGAAATTCAAGAAAATATTTCTAAAGGTTATTTAACGTATGAGCAGTTAGTTAGTATTTATTTAGAGCGTATTGAAGAATATAATGAACAATATAATGCTGTAATTACAGTTAATGAAAATGCTTTGGAAGAAGCAAGAGCTTTAGATAAAGAATATCAAGAGTCGGGTATGAGAAGTTTAATGCATGGTATACCAATTTTAGTTAAAGATAATATTGATGTTATTGGAATGCCTACTACTAATGGTGCTTCTGGTTTACTTAGCGCCTATCCTTATGAAGATGCTTTAATAATTGAAAATTTACGTGATAGTGGAGCTATTTTCTTAGGTAAAACTAATATGGATGAATTTGCTTTTCATGCTAGTTACTCTTATAGTAGCTTTGGTTTTGTTTATAACGCTTATGATATAGATTACACAGCTTATGGTTCTTCTGGTGGTTCAGCTGTTAGTGTTGGGGCAAATCTAGCTGTTGCTGCAATTGGAACTGATACTAATTCTTCAATAAGATTACCGGCTGCTGCAGCTGGTGTTGTGGGTTTAAGACCTTCACAAAATACTATAAGTGGTGATGGTATAATTAAGTATGTTGCTGATCGTGATGTTGCAGGACCTATTACTAAGTTTGTTGAAGATAGTTTGATTATGTTAGAAATTATGGATAATTCTGATATTGATTATGAAATTACAGGAAGTGATTTAGATGGAATCACGATTGCTGTTTTTGATGATTTGATCGATAAATCTGAATATTTTATTGAGGATATGATGGAGGTTCAAATTGAACATTTAAAATCTTTGGGGGCTAATATTATTTATTTGGATGCTATTTATTTGGATTATAGATTTAATGGTAATAGTATTTGTTATGATTTTTATCAACATATGTTAAATACATCTAGTGATATTAAAACTATGGCTGATTTAGTGAGTGATGGTGGTTATGTTCATTATATCGAAATGTATATTGATGATTATTGTAATTATGATTATCGGGAAACTAGTGGTTATGAAAATTACCTTTCATATTTACAAATTCAAAATGAGTATGTAGTAAATTATTTTGAAGAAAATAGTATTGATGCTTTAATATATCCAACGTCTCATAATGAGATAATTACATATGCTAATACTGATAAAGAATATGTTAATTCTTATACATCAGAGATTGCACCTAATACAGGATTACCAAGTATGAGTATTCCTATTGGTTTTTATGATGGGTTACCTTATGGAATGGAAATATTAACCATTAATGATGAACAATTAATTTTTGATATTGCCTATAATTTAGAAAATTTAAATAATTTTTATGAAGTTCCTGATATAGCTCCTTTATTATATGAAGTTAGTGATGTTGTAAAACTTTTTATTACTTATTATGAAAATTATCCTTATGAAGATGAGTTATATTTAGAAATGAAAGAATTTATAGATAATTATAATAGTATTGATAATAAGGATGAGGAAGCTTTGATTTTGATTAGTAAAGTTGATGAAAAATATAAAGAATTAATTGGTTCTAATTATTTTAGTCATTTGAATTTTTCTATTATAATTGTTACTTTTGTTTTAGCAGTATTTAGTTTTTTTGGTTTAAGTTATTTAGTTATAAAAATAATTAGAAGGAGAAATAAGTGAAAAAGTTATTATTAATAATAGGGATTATATTTGTTTTAATAAGCTCAATATTATATATATATGTTAACGATTATTATAAGGCTGATAATAATGTATATGAGTTGATTGATTCTAGTGTTATTGTTTATGATGATTATATTCATTTGAAAAATCCATGTAATATTGGAGTTATATTTTATCCTGGTGGTAAGGTTGAGTTTGAAGCGTATCTACCTTTAGCTGATAAACTTAGGGATGCTGGCTATAATGTCTTTTTGGTTGAAATGCCTTTTAATTTAGGAATTTTAGATATTAATAAAGCAGATGATATTATTGGAAGTAATAATATTGAATCTTGGTATATTATGGGACATTCACTTGGTGGGACAGTAGCTTCAATGTATGCTTATGATAATCAGGATGTGATTAATGGTTTAGTTTTGTTAGGCTCTTATAATTATGATGATTTTCCATTGGATAAAACTTTGACAATAATTGGTGAGAATGATGGTTTAGTTGAAGATGTAGATTATACTACTAATGTTTATTATATTGAAGGTGGTAATCATGCTATGTTTGGAAATTATGGTGAACAAAAAGGAGATGGTGAAGCTACTATAAGTAATGATGAGCAACAAAATATTACGGTTGATTACATTAGTAATTTTATAAATTAAATACCTTTGGTATTTTTTTTATGGTATAATATCTTTTAAGAGGTGATGCTTGTGAAGAAGATTGAGTTATTAGCGCCAGCTGGTGATTTTTTAAGTTTAAAAGCTGCTGTTAGTGCTGGCTGTGATGCTGTTTATATTGGTGGTAAAATGTTTGGAGCACGAGCGTTTTCTGGAAATTTTAGTAATGAGGAAATTTGTGAAGCTATTATATATTGTCATTTAAGAGGTGTTAAGGTTTTTGTTACAGTAAATACTTTAATTTATGAAAGAGAAGTTGATAAGTTTTTAGATTATATTGAGTTTTTGCACCTAAATAATGTTGATGCTGTTATTTTACAAGACATTGGTATGTTGGATTTGGTTAGAAAAACTTTTCCTAATTTAGAGCTTCATGCTTCAACCCAAATGCATATTCATAATGAAAGTGGTGTTGAACTCGTGAAATCTTTAGGGGTTAAAAGAGTTGTTTTAGCTCGTGAGACTAATATTGAATTAATTAAAAATATTAAAAAAAATATTGATATTGATTTAGAAATTTTTGTTCATGGTTCTTTGTGTATTAGTTATTCTGGTCAATGTTTGATGAGTAGCTTAATTGGTCATCGTAGTGGGAATCGTGGTAGTTGTGCTGGTACATGTCGTCAAAAATATAAAGTAAAAAATGATGAGGGATATTTACTAAGTGCGAAAGATTTATGTAGTTTAGAAAATATTGGTAATTTAATTGATGCTGGTGTTGATAGTTTGAAAATTGAAGGAAGAATGAAGAGTCCTTTATATGTTTATTTTGTAACTAAGTTATATCGTAGTGCGATTGATAGTTATTTAAAAGACGGTGTTGTTAAGTATGATGAGATGGATTTGTTTAATCTAAAAAAAATATTCAATCGTGAATACACTAAAGGTTTTTTATTTAATGAATGTGATATTGTTAATAAGTATAGACCTAATCATTTGGGTGTTGAAATTGGGCGAGTGATTGGCTTTTCAAATGGAAAAATTAAAATTAAATTGTGTGATGATTTAAATGTTTTAGATGGAATAAGAGTTATGGGTGATACTGATTTTGGTTTTAATGTTTCAAATATTACTATAAATAATAAAAAAACTTTAAAGGCTTTTAAATCTGATATTGTTGAAATACCTATTAAAAATGAGGTTGAAATAAATAGTTTAGTTGTTAAGACTAGTGATTATGAACTTAATAAAAATGCTGATAAAATTATTGGTGAGAAAAAAATAGGAATTAATATTAGTTTTAAAAATGAAAATAATAGATTTTATTTAAAATTTGATGATGGTTTAAATGTTGTTTTAGTTGATGATGAAATAGTAAGTTTAGCTTTAAATAATCCAACTAAAAAAGAACAAATTATTAATCAGTTAAGTAAATTAGGGAATACTATTTATAAAATTGATAATATTGATGGGATAGTTGATGATAAAATTTTTATTAATGTTAAGGATTTAAATGAAATTAGAAGAAAAGCTGTTTTACTTTTGGATGAAAAAAGATTGTATAGTATTCCTTTTGTTAAAAAAGATTATTTTGTTGATTTACCAGATTTTAAAGTTGAAAATAATTTTAATGTTTTAATTAAAAAAATTAATCAATATGAAATGATTAAAGGTTATGATTTTAAAAATATTTATCTTGAAAAAAGTTTATTTGATAAAATTGATGATTATAGAAAAATATTAAAATTGAGTAGAGTTTTGGAATCAAAAGTTTCTTGTGATTATTTAAGTTTAGTTGGTGAAATGGGAACTTTGAAAAAGGGATGTCATACTGATTTTTCACTTAATGTTGTAAATTCATATGCAGTTGCTTTTCTCCACTCTTTAGGTGTTTTGAAAATAACTTTATCTTTAGAATTAGGTTTTAAACAAGTTCAGGAATTATTAGATGGATATTATGAAAGATATAAAAAACAACCTAATTTAGAAGTTATTGTTTATGGTAAAGCTGAAGCTATGATTTGTAAATACATGATTGAAAGTGATAAAATTATTGATCGTTTTAATAATAAATATCCAATTATTGTTAATGATGGATTGATGACTATTTATAATTATGAGTGTTTGAAAATTGGGAATTATGATGATTATTTCTTACTTGGTATTAATAATTTAAGGTTAAATATTTTGGATGAGTCTGATTTTATGAAATACTTTAATGTTGGTAGATATAATGGTTAGTGCTGTTTATATTCATATTCCTTTTTGTAATGAAATTTGTTCTTACTGTGATTTTTGTAAATTTTATTATAACGAAAATATAGTAGATGAGTATTTGAATTGTTTGAAAGAAGAAATATTAAGTAATTATAAAAATGAGATTATCACTACTATTTATATAGGTGGTGGAACACCTACTAGTTTAAATGTAAATCAACTAGAAAAGTTGTTATCGTATATTTATCTTTTTAATATCAGTGAGGATTGTGAAATTACGATTGAAACTAATGTTGATTTAAGTACTGAAAAAATTTTGTTGTTAAAAAAATATGGTGTTAATCGTGTTAGTGTTGGAGTTCAAACAATTAATAAAAAATGTTTAGATATTTTAAATCGTAAACATTCTAAAGATGATGTTATTAAAATTGTTAAAAATTTAAAAGAAGTTGATATTTGTAATATTAATTTGGATTTAATTTATGCTATTCCTGGTCAGAATATGGATGATTTAAAAGTAGATTTAGAATTCTTTACTTCACTTGGTATAAATCATATTTCTACTTATTCTTTAATCATTGAAGATAATACAATACTTAAGATTAAGGGTTTTGAAAATATTTCTGAAGATGATGATTTTAAAATGTATGAGTATGTTAAAAATTATTTGGAATCCATTAGTTTTATTAATTATGAATTTAGTAATTATGGTTTGAATGGTTATTTTTCTAAACATAATTTAGTTTATTGGAATAATTTAGAGTATTATGGATTTGGCGCTGGTGCTAGTGGCTATTTAAATGGTTTTCGATATGATAATACGAAAAATTTAAGTAAGTATTTAAGAAATGATATAATTGAATCCAAAACTTTTATTGATTTTAAAACTAATATGGAAAATGAAATGATACTAGGTTTACGTAAGTTATCAGGAGTTTCATGTAGTGACTTTTTTAAAAAATATGGTTTTAAAATTGAAGATGTTTTTGATATTAAAGAATTATTAGGAAATAAATTAGTTATTGAAAATGATTTTTTAAAAATTCATAGTGATTATTTATATCGTTCAAATGAAATTTTAATTCATTTTGTGGATAATTTTTTAGAATTTGTAGACTAAAACAAATTCTTTTTTTTTGATTTTAAATATAATACTTTGAGGAGGTTAAAATGCTCTATGTTTTAAATATTTTAACCTTTGGTTTGTTTGACAATTTTTTATTGTTATTAGGTGGATTTGATCAATTGTTGAGTTCATTATTTATAATACTTTTTTTAGATGTTGTTACAAGTATTAGTAAACTTTTGTATTTTTTTACATTTGATTTGAAAAAAATTATAATGTGGTTTATTAGAAATGTTGGAATTTTTGTCGTAATTATTTTATCAGTAACTATGGATAAGTTTTTAGGTAATGGGGTATTTATTCGGGATGTTGTTATTTATACTTTTCTAATAAATAAGATTACCAATATACTTATATTATGGAAAAATATGGGATTAAAAATGCCTAGTATTATAAACAAAACATTGGATAAAATAAACACCTTGAAGTAAAAGAAACGATTTTATCGTTTTTTTTATTTCTAGTTTAACTATTATTTTATAAAATATGGTATAATAATGGTTCGGAGGTTGTTAAATTATGAAGAAAACAAAGATTATTTGTAGTATAGGTCCAGCTAGTTGTGATCCTAGTGTTATGAGTGAGATGGTTAATGTTGGGATGAATGTGGCACGTATTAATTTTTCTCATGCAACATTAGAAGAGAGAGAAACAGTTGTATCTAGTGTTAAGAAAGTAAGAGAGATGACTGGGGCGAATGTTGCTATTTTATATGATACTAAAGGTCCAGAATTTAGAAATGGCATGCTTGAAAATGGTGAAATTACTTTAATTGAAGGTAATTATATAAAAGTAGTTAAAGAAAATGTTTTAGGAACTGCTGAAAAATTTTCGGTTAATTATCCACATGCTATTGATTCTTTAAAAGTTGGTAATGTTATTTTACTTGAAAATGGTTTAATGAAAATTGAAGTTACAGAAACTGATGAAGAAGGCGCTACTTGTAAAATTATTAATGGTGGTATTTTAGGTAATAAAAAATCATTAAGTGCTCCTGGAGTTGATTTAGAGATTCCTTTTATTAGTGAACAAGATAAAGAAGATATAATTTATGCTTGTAAAAATGAAGGTGATTTTATCGCTTTATCGTTTGTATCTAAAAAAGAAGATGTTTTAGCTGCACGTCAATTATGTGATGAAAACGGAAATACTAGTATTAAATTAATTTCTAAAATCGAAAGTTTAACTGGTGTTGATAATCTTGATGAAATTATTGCTGTTTCTGATGGTATTATGGTTGCTCGTGGTGATTTAGGTGTTGAAGCGCCTTTAGAAGAATTACCTACTTACCAAAAATTAATGATTGATAAATGTCGTGAAGCTGGTAAGGTTTGTATTGTAGCGACTGAAATGTTAGAATCAATGAAAAAAAATCCTCGTCCTACTAGAGCTGAGGTATCTGATATCGCTGCTGCTGTTTTAACTGGTGCTGATTGTGTTATGTTATCAGGAGAAACTACAGTTGGTAAATATCCAATTGATACAGTAAGATATATGGCTAATATTTGTGAAGCAATGGAACAAAATTTAAATTATTCAATCGATATTTCAAATGTTTCAAGTGGATTTGATGGAGCTATTGCTAATAGTGTAGTTGAGGCTTCAAATTTATTAGATGCCAAAGCTATTATTGCTAGTACTTTAACTGGTAATACTGCACGTAAAATTAGTAATTTAAGACCTAAAGCTTTAATTGCCGCTACTTGTAAAGATGAAGAAACTGCACGTTCTTTAGCTTTAAATTTTGGTGTTTATCCAGTTGTGGTTGACCAATATAATACTACAGATGAAATGATCAAAGAAACTAAAGATAAAACTTCAACTAAATTTGATTTACAAAGTGATGATGTTGTTATTATTAGTGGTTCATTCCCATTTGGTGGTAAAACTAATTTCATGAAAATTGAAAAGATGTAATATCAATTATTCTATTATTTATAATAGAATTTTTTTATGGTATAATATATAAAGGAGTGATAGTATGGATAAAATAATTTTAGTTGATGGTAATAATTTATTATTTAGAAGTTATTATGCAACAGCGTATTCTGGTAATTTTATGAAAAATAGTAAGAACTTTCCAACTAATGCTTTATTCGGATTTGTAAATATGATGAATAAAATTATTAGTGAAGAAAATCCTACCCATATTATTGTTGCTTTTGACAAGGGTAAAACTTTTCGTCATGAAAAGTATGATTTTTATAAAGATGGTCGTAATGAGACGCCTAGTGAATTAAAACAACAATTTCCTTATGCTAAAGAAATTTTAAAAGCAATGGGGATAAAATCTTATGAGATAGATAATTATGAGGCTGATGACATTTTAGGAACATTTGCTAAATTTTGTGATTTAGAAGATGATTTTATTGGAACTATTATTAGTAGTGATAAGGATTTATTGCAGTTAATAAGTAGTGATATTGATATTAAATTATTGAAACAGAAAGATTATATTCGTTATGATAATAATAGTTTTGTCGCAGAATATGGTTTTGAACCAATTAAAATTATCGATCTTAAAGCTTTAATGGGCGATAGTTCGGATAATATTCCTGGTGTTAAAGGTATTGGTGAGAAAACAGCATTAAAATTATTACAGGATTATGGCTCTTTAGATGGTGTTTATAATAATATTGATAATATTAAAGGTAAATTACAGGAAAAATTAATTAATGATAAAGACAATGCATATATGAGTTATGAGATTGCAACTATTTATAAAGATGTTCCAATGGAAATTGATATTTCTGATACTATTTATAAAGGTGTTCAACCGGAGTTGCAAGCTTTGTATGAAGAATTAGAATTTAATTCATTTTTAAAAAATATTAAAAAAAATAGTGTTTTAGTTGATGTTGAAGTTATTACAGATGTTAATGATTTCAAATTGCTTGAAGAAAGTGCTTATTTTTTAGAAATTGATAATACGAATTATCACACTTCTAATATATTGGGGATGAGTATTTTTAATAGTAAACAATCTTTATTTATCCCAGTTGATATTTTGTTTAAAATAGATGATTTTGGTTTATTAAAATATACATATGATTTTAAAAAGAATTATGTTAGTTTAAAAAAAGTTAATAAAAAGTTAAGTTGTGATTTTGATTTAATGGTTGCTGCTTATTTACTTGAGTATAATATAAAAGATGATATTGGGTATTTAATTAATAGTTTTGAGTCGATTGAATTTAGTGAAGAAGTCTTTGGAAAAAATTTTAAAGAAGATGTTTCTTTAGATAAATTAGCTAAATATTCTATTAAAAAGGCTAAGTTTATTTATGAATACAAAGATGAATTTATATCCAAAATCAAAGAAAATGATATGGAATCTTTGTTTTATAATATGGAAATGCCTTTATCGGTTGTTTTAGCTGATATGGAATATACTGGTGTAAAAATAGACAGTGCTACTTTGGTTAACATGGGTGAAGAAATAAAAGAAAAATTAGTTATTTTAAGTAATGAAATTTATGGGTTAGCTGATTGCGAGTTTAATATATCCTCACCTCAACAATTAGGGAATATATTATTTGAAAAATTAGGATTACCACATTTTAAGAAAACTAAAAGTGGTTATTCAACTGATGCAGCAGTTTTGAATAAATTAAAAGGTAAACATTTAATTATTGATTTGATTTTAGAATATAGAATGTTATCTAAACTGCATAGTACTTATATTGAAGGATTATTAAATTGTGTTTCTAATGAAAGAATTCATACTATTTATACCCAAACTTTAACTCGTACTGGTAGGTTATCTAGTATTGAGCCTAATTTACAGAATATTCCGATTAGAATGGAATATGGTCGTTTAATTAGAAAAGCTTTTATTCCTGATGAAAACAGTGTTATTATTAGTGCGGATTACTCGCAAATTGAGCTTAGAATTTTAGCTCATATGGCTAATATTGAAACTTTAATTGAGGCTTTTAACAATGGTGAAGATATTCATACTAAAACAGCTAGTGAAGTTTTTAAAACTGATGAAGTTACAAAAGAGCAAAGAAGAGTAGCTAAAGCTGTTAATTTTGGGATAATTTACGGTATTTCTAGTTTTGGTTTAGGTGAAAATTTAGGTGTTTCTGCAGCTGTTGCTAAGGATTTTATAGAAAAATATTTTGAGAGTTACCCTGGGGTTAAGTTGTTTATGGATGAAACGATTGATAAGGCTAAAGAGAGTGGTTTTTCGACGACAATGTTTAATCGTAAGAGAACTATTGATGAGTTAAATAATACTAATCATATGATTAGACAATCAGGTGAGAGGATTGCTTTAAATACACCTATTCAAGGAACTGCTGCTGATATTATAAAATTAGCTATGGTAAGTTTATATGATAAATTAAATGAATATAATTTAAAATCAAAAATTTTAATTCAAGTTCATGATGAATTGGTTTTAAATGTTTGTAATGATGAAATTGAATTTGTAAAAAAATTATTGGAAGAAACAATGGAAAATGTAATTGAATTATCGGTTCCATTAAAAATAGAAATTGAGACTGGGTTAAACTGGTACGAAGCTAAATAAGGAGAAGAATATGATTGATATTAAATTTATAAGAGAAAATAAAGATTTAGTAATTGAAAATATCAAAAAAAAATTTCAAGATGATAAAATTGTTTTAGTTGATGAAATTTATAATCTTGATATTGAATTTAGAGAATGTAAATTAAAAGGCGATAATTTGAGAGCTTTAAAAAATAGTAAAAGTTCTGAAATTGGAGCTTTGATGCAAAAAGGATTAAAAGAAGAAGCGGAAATTATTAAGAATGAAGTTAAAAAATATGGTGATGAAATTATCGAATTAACTTCTAAGGAAGAAAAATTAGAATTAGAAATTAAAGAAAAAATGATGTTAATTCCTAATATAATTGATTTAAGTGTTCCAATTGGAAAAGATGATAATTTCAATGTTGAATTAGAAAAATTTGGTGAACCTATTGTTCCTGATTTTGAAATTCCATATCATGCTGATATTTTAGAAAAGTTAAATGGGTTGGATAAGGATAGTTCTGGTAGAACATCTGGAACTGGTTTTTATTATATGATGGGAGATATTGCCAGATTACATTCAGCGATGTTATCTTATGCTAGAGATTTCATGATTAATAAAGGGTTTACTTATTGTATTCCTCCGTTTATGATTAGAAGTGATGTTGTTACTGGGGTGATGAGTTTTGCTGAAATGGATGCAATGATGTATAAAATTGAAAATGAAGATTTATATTTGATTGGAACTTCAGAGCATTCTATGATTGGTAAATATAAAGATCAAATTGTAAAAGAAGAATCTTTACCGATTGCATTAACTTCTTATTCACCATGTTTTAGAAAAGAAGTTGGAGCTCATGGTATTGAGGAACGAGGTATTTATCGTGTTCATCAATTTGAAAAA
>CAYJJY010000013.1:0-22967 GCA_964370615.1 uncultured Muribaculaceae bacterium | reverse complement strand
AGATATTACTGGAGCTGTTGTTACTATTAATATTTTAGTTATAAAATAATAAAAACTACTTTTGTAGTTTTTTTTGTTTCTTTATTTAATTGAATTATTGTTTAATGTTTTTTGTTTACCAGCTATTATTGTTTCACGTTCTTCTCTAGTACTTTCTTTTATCTCGAAACCACTTTCAGTTAGCGAATGTGCATAGTGTTTTACATATCTATAAGCTTGTTCACCATCACCTGCATGGAGTTTTTTTGAAGTTAAAATCGTTTTATCATCTACGATAGTTATATCTTCATATTCATCATAAAAGGGTATTACTGGTTCGTAATTTTCGTTTATTACGCCTTTCAAAATTACATTTTCTCCGATCCAACACCCAAAATCTCTATATTGAATATGAGCTGGTGTTTGTACTACTGAAAATCCATTTTTAAAATTAACAGTTGGATTTTCAATTGTATAGATAGCGCCATAAGCTTTAAATTTAACTATTTTTTTCATCTGTTTTCTCCTTTTTTTAAATATTATATCACTTTTAAATATTTAAGCAAGTGTTTTTAAAATAATGACATTTGTTTTTCTATGATACTTTTTGTTTCTCTATTTGTTATAATTGCATCTTTACTTACTTCACCTATTAAAGTTGGAGAATTAGGGTTATGTTCTTTGATATTATCAAAAGAGCTTTCTTCACTTTGTAAGGCGTAACAATAATTACATCCATTAGCACAACAATTATATGTCCCTATTTCAATGCTTTCAACACAGCGACATTCTTTTCTTTGGTTTTTATCTATCTTAACATTCACTTTGGTGTTTAGTATTTTTTCGATTAATTCTTTATCAATACAAGCACTTTTTTTTATATTGTACTTTGTTAAGTCTACTTCCTCACTACATGTAAAGATTTCTAGATTATTTTTTTTTGCTATTTTAGAAAAAGATTGCGCTAGTTTTTCAATTTTATTTTTTGTTAATAAGGTTGTCTGGTATTCACCCATTCTACGAGTTACATTTTTGTAATCATCAACAAAACTAATTATACATCTGTTGGTATATCCTTTTAATTTGCTTGCCATATATTCAAACATTTTTTCATGGTATTCTACTGTGAATTTATTGTTTATTATAATGGGATCATATCGCCAAACTACTCTATTTATACCAAGTCTATTACTTAAATATATGAATGAATCTAAGATTTCTTTTTTATTTGGTAAATTTTTTTCGATGCTTTTATCATATGGTGTTATGGTGAATTGAAAATAATAAGTATATCCCATTTTGTCTATTTCATCTAAATATTTTATAAAAGGAATTGGATTTTTTGTCCAAAAGACTATTATATCTACTGTTTCTTTTGTAAGTATAGCTTTTGAATATCTATTTATATTGTAAGGATTTTGAATTAATACATATCCTTCTTTTAATCTATTTAAAAACCACTTTCCATAATATGATGGGATGTCAGTTCTTCTGGTAGCACTTATTATCATTTGTTATTTTTTTCCATATCTAGTAAGTATTTTTTCATTTCAAGACCACCTATGTAACCTATTAATTTTTTATTTGTTCCAATCACTCTATGACAGGGAATTACTAGTGTTATAGGGTTTTTATTATTTGCCATTCCTACTGCTCTACTGGCTTTTTCATTGCCGACTTCTTGTGCTATTTCTTTGTAGGTTCTTGTTTCTCCATATGGTATCTCTAATAAAGATTGCCAGACTTTTTTTTGAAATTCCGTTCCTTTTAATTCATATTTAAATGTGAATTTTTTTCTTTTTCCGTTAAAATATTCTTCTATTTGTTTAAACACTTCATCTGTGAATTTTGTTTTATTTTCTTTTTCTAATTTATTTATTTTTTTTAAATAAACTACGGCATCATTTTCATATCCTATTTTTATTAATCCTAGGTTTGATTTATATATTGCGTATCCTTTCATTTTTGATTCTCCTTGCTTATTTTTCGGTAAATTATTGGGGTTGTGTTTGTTTGATCTTTAAAAATTTTGTAAAAGGTTGAGATACTTTTAAAACCAACTGTGTAAGCTATATCTGTTATGTTTTTGTTTGTTTCTGTTAGCAGTTTTTTAGTGTGAATTATTCTTAAGTTATTTAAGTATTGACTTGGAGTTATTTTATATTCTTCTTTAAATATTTCAACTACTCTTTTTTTAGATAGTCCTAATTTATTTATTTCTTCACTTAGTAGTTCTTTTTCGTGAAATATTTTCTCTATTTTATTTTTAAGTTTATTAGCTATTTCTTTGTTTGGTTTATATTCTTGTAAATCACTTCGACATCTTTTACATGGTCGGTAGCCTTTTTTTAATATTTCATTAACATTGTCATAAAATTCAATATTTTCTTTGCGTGGTAATTTTGATTTACAAGATGGTTTACAGTAAATACCTGTAGTTTTTACGGCATAGTAAAATATTGAATCATAGGTTTCATCGTTATTTTTTATAATTTCATATTTTTCTTCAAAGTTCATATTATGACTTCTTTCTTTTTAATTTATTCAGTTCTTCTTTTGCTTCTTTATCTACTCGAAATGATTCTTTTATTTTTTGAATGGTTTTATTAAAGGTTTCATCATCCAGGTTATTTTTTAGTAAATACGTATGAGTTTGATTCGGAAATTTGATAAAACAAATTGATAAGCACCAAGCGACTGCCATTTTTACATAGTAATTATCGTTTGTTATAGAATCACATACTTGGATTATATCGGTGATATAATCTTCGTCTATGAAGTGAAATAGCATTAGTACTATTGCAAATCTTATTTCGTAAGCTTCATTTGATGTATAGTATTTTCTTAAAAATTTCCATACTATATCTTTATTACTTCTAACTATTTTTAGTTCACTACAAAAACTATCACAGATTGACCAATTATTTATTTTAGGTATAAATAATTCTACTTGTTTTAAAATAAAATTTAAATCATTTTTTAAGTTACCAATCATTAAAGCTTTTAACATTGTTTCTTCGAAGTAAATATCATTAGCTTTGTTTAAGTATTCTATTTCATTATTTTTTACCATTCTTTTAGCTATTTTTCTTATGGTAGGAATTCTAACTCCTATTAAATTATCAATATTAGGTATTAGAGCTGAGGCAAATTTTTGATATTTTTCTTCTGATATATTTAATAGTTCATTTCTAATTTCTAGTTCTTTTTTATACATTTTATCACCTGCTTTATATTATATACTATAATTGATATTTTTTCTTCCTATATTTTCACATTTAATTTTTTTGTAATCAAAAACTAAGATTGCTTTATATCACCTTAGTTTTTTATCTTAAGTTCTTTTATTTTTGGCTTAGAACATATTTGTTTTGAAGAAGATTTATCCAATTCAATATCTCTGCAGCATAAATTACTATCTTTATCAAAGACAAATAAAATTTCTTCTCTAGTCATTACAGTTCCCCAAGAAATACATCTATTTTTTCTATCATATTCGTGTATTTCTTCGATTTTTTTTTGAAGAAGTTTTGACCTATTATCGTAATAATCGGCTAAGTGAAAAGCACAAATTCTTGCATTAAGTGAAACTCTAGAAACTAAGAGTACTTCTATATTTTCTTCTTCTACTACTTTATTATAATTATAATAATCTTTCATATGAACACTCCCTTATATTTATTAATACTTGTACAAAATAGTTAAATGTTTGTAAGTTATTTTACTTGCAAATAATTTTAAAAAGCTCCTAACACTTTTTATTGTATCACATTTTTGATTTTTTTATTTTAATCTACTACTATTATCCCATATAGTGAGATTAAATCTACAACCTGTACTTCACTTAATTTTACTCCTATTAATTCTTTTTTACTTTCAGATACATAAGGGTGTAAGAATTGACTTTTAGAGAAATCTATATTTTGAAGTTTTGTATTATAAAAACTAACTTCGATAAATTTTGAATCTTGATTTTTGATATTTTTTAATTTACATTCGTCCCAAATACTTTCTGTGAAATCAGTTGTTTTTAAATTAACATCAGTGATTTTCGAGTTGGTTAAATTAGTATATTTAAAGTTTGAATTTTCCATTTTACTCTCTTTTATAATTGCATTATTAAAATTACTGCCGATTAAATTTGTGGTTATGAAATCACAATCTTTGAAATACGAATCTGAAAATGAACAATTAGCAAAAGTACTATCTTTGAATGTTACGTTTCTAAAAGTTGTTTTATTGAAACTGCAATTAGTAAATTTAATATTTTTAAACTCAATATTCATACACTCTAATTTATCAAAATTATTATCTTCATATGTTTCATTTTCAAATTTTAAAAAATTTAATTCTTCTTCTTCTTTTATTTTCTCTAAAGCTATATTTATAAAATTCATTTTATACTCCTTTTTATTTTTAATTATTAGATGTTATATTACTAATATTTTGGTCCTGATTTTTAATGTGTATTTAATTAAATATACACTTGATTATATTATTTGTCAATTTTAAAACAATTAAAAAAAGATTAAGATAATTTTATCTTAATCCATATTTTTATTTTTTTATTGCTGCTTGCATCTTCTTGTAGTTAGGTAGGCAAGTAATCCCTATCTATTTTTTTTATAAATAAAATACCATTTTCTTGTTACCTTTATTCATTATTATTTGCTTTCCAGAAATTTCTGTGTTTAATTCTTTTTTCATTTGAATGAGATACTTCTATATGCATTATTTTTTTTTCTAATCCTTTGTAATTTTTAATCATATCTTTTATAATATCTCTTTTTAATCCTGCAAATATTAAAACATTTCTAATTTCTTGAATCCCATTATTATTAGTTATATCTTCTATAATTGCATCTCTAACTGAACACTCTAAAGGTTCCACATATAATAATTTCTCATTTATTTTTGGCATTTCTCCAGATAATTCATAAGTATATTTTAGAGTTTTTTCTTTTGAATTGGCAAATTTTATAGAACTTCCCTCACTTAGTCCAAATAATGTGTTATTCATAATTGTATGTGCGAGTTCTGTTCTTTTGTACTCACTAAAATCAGTAGTAAATTTTTGATATCCACTTTTACCATATTTATGAATTTCTATATTTATTTCTTGTTCTTCGTTATTGTTTGGTGTTTGTTTAATAGAAAAGAAATAGCTAAAGGTATTTTCTAATACTCTATTGGTCGTTTTGAATTTAATTTCTTTAGAAAAAGGGTTGATAGAAATACATCCTTTAATAGCATATTTTCCTTTTAATGATATGTTACATTCTTCCTCTGAATATACATTATGTACAACTTCATAATCTTTAGAATTAATTATTATAATTTCTATAGGAGTCAATATGTTTTTGTCGTTTAAAAAATCATATTTAATTATTCCTCCAACAATATTATTATTGCTATCCTTTATTTTACAGTATTCAATCCCAGTAATTTCTTTTTTTAAATTTAATTTAGTTAATCTTTCTAGCTCACTATCAATTTGGAAAGACTTAGATGGAGATAGTAGATCTAAATTAAGTTTTTTTAATTCTTTATAAATAGTTATTTCTTTGGGTTCCTTACTAATTAACACGTTACCAGTAAATTTTAACCCTAGTATTTCAGTATAATATTTACTTAATTCATGATTTGAATTTTCCATTTTAATTCCTTTCAGGATTATTATAATGTGATGAAATTAGCGATTATTTTTTCTTTTCTTCTAGTTTAGCTTGCGCTGCTGCTAATCTAGCTATTGGAACTCTAAATGGTGAACAAGATACATAGTGTAGTCCAATATTATGGCAGAATTTTACTGAATGAGGTTCTCCTCCGTGTTCTCCACAAATACCTAATTCAATATCTTTTCTTCCTTCTTTTCCTTTATTGACAGCCATTTCTACTAGTTTACCTACTCCATTTTCATCAATTCTTGCGAATGGGTCTGTTTCTAGTATTTTTTTATCGTAGTAATCGTTTAAGAATTTTCCGGCATCATCTCTTGAAAAACCAAATGTCATTTGAGTTAAATCGTTTGTTCCAAATGAGAAGAATTCAGCGTGTTTAGCTATTTCATCAGCTATTAAACAAGCTCTTGGTATTTCTATCATTGTTCCTACCATATATTTTAAATCAATGTTATTTTCTTTGATTAATTTATCCGCTTCTTTAACAACTATTTTTTTTACATACTCTAATTCTTTTACTGTTCCTACTAGAGGTATCATAATTTCTGGAATTACTTTAATTCCTTTTTTAGAAGTATTGATAGCTGCTTTTATTACTGCTTTTGTTTGCATTACAGCAATTTCTGGATAAGTTATAGCTAATCTACAACCTCTATGTCCCATCATTGGGTTAAATTCTTTTAAGTTAGTAATAATATTATTTATATCTGTTACTGACATATTTAAATCTTTAGAAAGTTCTTTGATTTCACTCTCTTCTTTTGGAATGAATTCATGTAATGGTGGATCTAGATATCTTATTACAACTGGATTACCTTCCATCGTTTCAAATAATTTTTCAAAATCATCTTGTTGATATGGTAATATATTTTCTAAAGCTTTTTCTCTTTGTTCTTCTGTTGAAGCTAGAATCATTTTTCTAAAATTAAAGATTCTTTCTGGTTCAAAGAACATGTGTTCAGTACGACATAAACCAATTCCTTCAGCTCCAAATTTTTTAGCTTGGATTGCATCTTTTGGTGAATCTGCATTAGCTCGTACATGAAGGGTTCTTAATTTATCAGCAATTTCCATAAAGTGTTCGAAATCTCCACTTATTGTTGCTTCGACTGTTTTTATTTTTGTTCCATAAACATTTCCAGTTGAACCATCTAAAGAAATATAATCACCTTCTTTAAAAGTTTTACCTTCTTTTGTTGTTAGAGTTTTGTTTTCTTCGTCGATAACTAATTCACTACATCCTGAAACACAACATCTACCCATACCTCTGGCTACTACAGCTGCGTGTGAAGTCATTCCACCACGAATAGTTAAAACACCTTCGGCATCTTTCATTCCACCAATATCTTCTGGTGATGTTTCTAATCTAACTAAAATAGCTACTTCATTATTTGCTTTAGCTTTAATTACATCTTCAGCAGTGAAATAAATTTTTCCAGTTGCTGCACCTGGTGATGCTGCTAATCCTTTAGCTATTACTTTTTCTTTGTTTAATTCTTCTTGATCAAAATTAGGGTGTAATAACTGTTCTAATTGATTTGGTTCAACTTTTAAAATAGATTCTTTTTCAGTTATTAATCCTTCTTTTAATAAGTCAGTAGCTATTTTTAAAGCTGCTTGAGCTGTTCTTTTACCATTTCTAGTTTGTAACATGAATAATTTTTTATTTTCAATAGTAAATTCCATATCTTGCATGTCTTTATAATGTTTTTCTAAATTTCTAGCTATTGTTTCAAATTGTTCATATACTTCTGGCATGATATCTTTTAATGTTTCAATTGGTTGTGGAGTTCTGATTCCGGCCACAACATCTTCTCCTTGCGCATTTATTAAATATTCTCCATAAAGTTTATTTTCTCCGGTTGACGGATTTCTTGTAAATGCAACCCCAGTTCCTGAATCTTCTCCGGAATTACCATAAACCATTTCTTGAACATTAACAGCTGTTCCCCATGATGCTGGAATATCATTCATTTTTCTGTAGATAACTGCTCTGTCATTATTCCAACTTCTAAATACTGCTGTGATTGCTTCTATCAATTGAACTTTTGGTTCTTGTGGGAATTCTTCACCTGATAAATTAAAGTAAATTTCTTTAAATTTTGTTGTTATTGTTTTCATGTCATTAGCGTCTAATTCTGTATCTAATTTAACATTTTTTTCTTGTTTATATTCATCTAATAGGTGATCAAAACTATTTTTTGAATAACCTTTTACTACATCAGCAAACATCATTATGAATCTGCGATACGAATCATAAACGAATCTTTCATTTTCGATTTCTTTGCTGAAACTTTCAGCTACTTTATCATTTAATCCTAGATTTAAAACTGTATCCATCATTCCTGGCATACTAGCTCTTGAACCACTTCTTACTGATACTAATAAAGGATTATTAGTATCACCTAATTTTTTTCCTGATGATTTTTCTAAGATTTTTAATTTTTCTTCAATTTGCGTTATAATTTCTTCACTTATAATTTCATTATCCGCATAATACTTATTACAAGCTTCTGTTGTTACTGTAAATCCATCTGGTACTGGTAAACCTATACTTTTCATTTCAGCTAGATTTGCACCTTTTCCTCCTAATAGATTTTTCATTTCTTTGTTTCCTTCACTGAAGGAATAAACATATTTTTCCATATTAGCCTCCTTATTATGATTATACCACTTATTTTTTTTTTGGCAACAAAAAAAGCAAAAGTTATTTTTGCTCTTTAGCACGTGGATGAGAGTTTAAGTATACTTTTCTTAATCTTTCATTGGATACATGGGTATAAATACCAGTTGTTGTTATGTCTGAATGTCCTAGTAATTCTTGTACTATTTTTAAATCTGCTCCTTCATTTAATAAATGTGTAGCAAAGGTATGTCTAAATGTATGGGGGGTTATATTAAGTTTTAAACAACTTTTTTTTACTATATTTTCAATAATTAATCTAACGCCACGGTCGGTTAATTTAGTGTAATTTTTATTTACTAGTAAATATTCAGTTGTGGAATTTCTTTCAGTTAAATATTTTACAATTAATTCATGACTTTTCTTTCCAAAATAAACATATCTTTGTTTTTGGCCTTTTCCTAAAACTATAATAGATTTTTCTTCTAAATTGATATCAGTTAATTTTATATTAACTAATTCTGAAACACGAATTCCGGTTGCATAGAGTAATTCTAATATTAATCTATTTCTTAAATCTAGTGTTGTTTTAATTTCTATATCTAGTAGTTTTTCTAAGTCTTCATAATTCATATAAGTAGGAAGTTTTTTTTCCACTTTAGGTAGGGTTATTAATTTTAAAGGATTTTTTTCTATTAATTCTTTAGAAAGTAAATATTTATAAAAGCTTTTTAATGTACTTATATGTCTACTTACTGTTTTATTTGTATATTTCTTTTCGTGTAAATATTTTAAATAACTTCTAATTATTTGATAATCATTTTTTAATATATTAGGTGCAAAAGAAGAAAAATTTTCTAAATCATTTTTGTAATTGATGATGGTATGTTCAGAGTAATTTTTTTCGTATTTTAAATACTCTAAAAATTCAGTTATATATTTCATATTTTTTTATACATATCCCCTATTTTTAATTGTTCAGCAAACAAATCCATTTCTTCTTCTGTTACTAAGGTTGCTGATATGTCTCCATCTTCTTCTTCGTGATAAAGATAATTAATAATTTCCTCTTCTATTACTTGTTTATTATTTAAGTTATTCTTTTTTCTTTTTTTATTTAAATATTCTTCATAAAAATCATTTATTGTTGGTAAACTACTTCCCTCTATTTTACTGGTATTATCATAAGCTGCAATAATTAATCGTAATTTTTCATATCCGTCTACTTTTTTATCTTTATTTAACCAACTTTTAAGTATTTTAATGTTAGATTCTAAACTTGGGAAAATCCCTTCTTTTACTAGGTGATAAACTTGCCCTGTTACTAAATCATTATTTTTATAATGAATAAATTTATTTCTTGCTTCTTTCGATAAATAAAAGTGCTTTAAAATTGTTTCTAAGACTAATCTGTGTTTTTTATATAAAACTTTAATTTTTACTACTTTGTTATCTTTACTTTCGATAATTACTATTTTTCCTTTAGGATTGATTTTTTTTTCTTCGATATAGTTTTTTTGTTTTTTTTGATATTGTTCTATTTCATGTGCATATAAACTTCTAATATGGTCACTATCAATATAGTTATTAAATGTTAATTCATCAATTTCAATAGCACTTGCTGTAACTAGTGGCAAGTAGTTATTATCATCTAACATAAAACTTAAACTTCTTTTTGCATTCATTTTATACACCTCTATTTAAATTTTAACCAATATATATTTTTTTGTCAATCATTTGACTTACTTAAGTATTTTGTGATATTATATTTTCGCATTAAGAGGTGGTTTTATGTATAAAAAATTAAATATTTTAGATGAGAAAGATAAAAAATTAAGAAAGATAAGTGAGGATGCTACTTTTCCACTTAGTAAAGAAGATAAAAAATTAATTCAGCACATTATTGATGAGTTGACTTATAGTCAAATTGAAGATTATGCGGAAAAATATAATCTACGTCCTGGAATGGGAATGGCTTTCCCACAACTTGGCCTTATGAAAAGAATTATTGTGATTGTACACGAAACTGATGAAGGGTTTGATAATTATGTGGTTATTAATCCTAGAATTGTTAGTTCTTCAGAGGAAATGATTGCAGCTGATGCTGGTGAGGGTTGTTTATCTGTTAATCGTGAAGTTGATGGTCATGTTCCTCGTTATGCGAGAGTTAAAATTGAAGGTTTTGATGAAGATGGTAATAAGATTTCTATTCGTGCTCGTGAAGAATTATCTATTGCTTTTCAACATGAACTTGATCATTTAAATGGAATTTTATTTTATGATCGTATCGATAAAAATCATAAATTTTATAATGAGAGTGAAATTAGATTAATTTAAAAGACGAATTCATCGTCTTTTTATTTTACTTTTTTGAAAAATTAATTTTTCATTAAAAAAACACCTTTGGGTGTCTATTTAATATTTTTAATACTTTTTTCTATCTTAGCAGCATTAGGTCCTAGAATTATTTTAAGTTGATTATCAATTTCAACTATTCCTTGAGCGCCAAGTTTTTGAATACCTTCTTTATTTACCAGTTCAACATCTTTTAATGTTACGATAAATCGTGACTTATTAAATTGACTATCGATGATGTTTTTCATTCCACCTAGGTATTCAATTAGTTTATTCGCTTCATATTTGAAGTCTTTTTGTTTTGATTTAATTATTGAAAATGCAATAATTAACAAGACAAATATAATTATTATATATTGCCATAAATTTGCCATATTTATTCACCACTATAATTATATAACATTTTTTTCATTATTGAAAGTATTTATTGTATATTTTTACATTTTAGTGTAAGATAATATTAGGTGAAATTATGAAGAAATACTTGAAATTCGATGTCTTAATTCCCTTTTTAATCTTAATATTTGCCGTCATTAGTTTACTTACTATTAACAGTGCTCAACAACTTGTTGGTGACGATAGTTTAGCTTTTAAGCAATTTATTTGGTATATAATTGGGTTTGTGTTAATATTTTTTATTCTCAAAATTAAGAATAACTTTTTTTATAAAAATATTTGGTTACTTTATATTTTAGGGAATTTATTGTTAATTGGATTATTTTTTGTAGATCCTGTTAATAATGCTCGGTGTTGGTATCAAATTCCTGGAATTGGTACTTTTCAGCCTAGTGAGTTTATGAAGATTGTTATTATTTTATTAGTTTCTAAAATGGCTACTGATTATAATAATAATTATCATAACCCTTCTGTTAAAGATGAGTTTATGTTTTTATTGAAGGTGGGATTAGTTTTACTATTACCTAGTTTACTTACTTTCCTACAACCTGACACTGGTGTTGTTTTGATTTATTTAATAATAACTGTAGCTATTTTATTTATTTCTGGTATTAGATATCGTTGGTTCTTATATGGTTTAGGGGTTGGATTAGGTTTTATTTTTCTAATATTGGCTGTTTATTTTATTAGTTCTGATTTATTTATAAATATTTTTGGAACTGATTTTTTCCTTCGAATCGATAGGTTACTAGATTGGTCAAACAGTAGTGGTTACCAACTAGAAAATGGTATTACTTCCATTGGAGCAGCTGGATTATTTGGAAATGGTTTTGGAAATAATGAAATTTATTTTCCTGAAGCTCAAAATGATTTTATATTTGCAATTTTAGCCTCTAACTTAGGTTTTATATTGACTTTAGTTTTTCTAATTATTTTAGTTATATTTGATTTGAGAATTATTAAAATCGCTAGTAATACTGATAGCATTATGAATAAATTAGTTATTTCTGGTATTATGGGAATGCTTATTTATCAACAATTTCAAAATATTGGTATGACTTTAGCTATTATTCCCATTACTGGTATTACTTTACCTTTTATTAGTTATGGTGGTTCTTCACTTTTAAGTTATATGATTATGATTGGGTTTATTTTAAATATAAGTATTAAAAAAGAAAAACATCATCGCTCTTATTGGGCGTAAAAAAAAGAATCTTCGGATTCTTTTTATTTTAAAGTTGCTTTTATTCTTCTTACCCCTGATGAAGATGCTTCTTCTTTTTTTATTTTAAATTCTGTTAATTCACTGGTATTTTTAACATGTGGTCCACCACATAATTCTTTTGAAATATCTCCGATATAATAAACATTAACTACATCTGGATATCTTTCTATAAACATACACTCTGCTCCTGTTTTCAAGGCTTCTTCTTTTGTCATTTCTTGTTTTGTTACTTCAAGACCTTGTTTAATCCAATCATTAACAATATCTTCTGTTTGTTTTATTTCTTCTTGTGTTAATTTATGGTCACAGGCAAAATCAAAACGCATTCTTTCTTCTGTAATATTTGAACCTTTTTGATGAACATTTTCATCAACCACTATTTTTAAGGCTGCATTTAATAAATGGGTAGCTGTATGGTATTTAGTAGTAATTTCATTATTACTTCCTAATCCACCTTTAAATTTTGTAGTTGCTCCTGCTCTTGATTTTTCTTGATGTTCTTTAAATTTATTTTCAAATTCTTTAGTGTCTACTTTTAAATTATTTTCTACAGCTAATTCTTCAGTTAATTCAATTGGAAATCCAAAAGTATCATATAATCTAAAAGCTGTTGTTCCATCAATTATTTCAGGATTATTATTAATAATTTTTTCAAATTCTTTTAATCCTTTTTCAATGGTGCGATTAAATTTTATTTTTTCGTTTTTTAACACTTCAATAACAACTTCTTTGTTATTTTCTAATTCTGTGTAGTATTTACTATAGTTGTTTATAATAACTAGAGCTATTTGTTCTTCCCAATTAGAATTTATATCAATATTTAATTTTTTAGCATGTCTAATTGCTCTTCTAATTAATCTTCTTAAAATGTATCCTTGATCGGTATTAGATGGTTTAATTGAAGCGTTATCTGCGCTTATAAATACTGATGTTCTAATATGATCTGCTATGATTCTCATACTTTGTTCATTACCTTGATAGGTTTTATTTGAAACTTCTTCAATTTTATTTATAACATCAGTCCATACAGATGATAAATAGTTATCATTAACACCTTCTAGAACAGCTACAACACGTTCATATCCCATTCCTGTATCAACATTTTTATTTTTTAATTCTGTGTAAGAACCATTCTCATCTTTGTAAAATTCCATGAAAACATTATTCCAAATCTCAACCCATCTTTCATCTTCAGGGTTAAATATTTCTGGTATTTCATCATCACTTCTAAAATAAAATATTTCAGTGTCACCACCACATGGTCCAGTTTCACCAGCAATCCAGAAGTTATCTTCTTTACCTAGGTAAGCTATTCTTTCTTCTTTTACACCTAGATTTTTCCATACTTGAGCTGATACTTCATCTCTTGGAATATTTTCATCGCCTTCAAAGACTGTAACTGCCAATCTATTTAATGGAATATTAAGAACTTTTGTTAAAAACTCAAAACTGTATTCAATACTTTCTTTTTTAAAGTAATCTCCTAAACTCCAATTACCTAACATTTCAAAAAATGTATGGTGAGTTGTATCACCGATACTTTCTAAATCATTAGTTCTAATACATTTTTGGTAATCAACCAATCTTGTTCCTGATGGATGTTTTTCTCCTAATAAATAAGGAACTAATGGTTGCATTCCTGCTGTATTAAAAAGGACTGAAGCATCATTTTCAGGAACGACTGGTGCTGAGTTTATTTGAGCATGTCCTTTACTTATAAAAAATTCTATATATTTGTCTTTTAAATTCATGTAATTACCAACTTTCTTATTTCTTGTTCTAAATATTCTAGGTCGAAATCATTTTTGATTTCATAATCAAAATTATTATAATTATCTAAACCTGTTTCTGTACTATGATTTTGTTGTTTTAAAGATAGTATTTCATTTTTATCTTCTCTGGTTATTTTAATAGCTTTTACTGGATATTTTTTTCTTGGTTCATCTATTTCAATTGCAAACCTGACATCTGAAATTATGACATAATCAAAATAAAATTCATAGACTTTTAAATCTTCCAATAATCTTTTTATGAAAAATAAATTATCTATTTTTTTTCTGATGATATCAGTACCTAGTTCTTGTAAAAAGCTTCTTGGTTTAGTTTCTTCACTGCCATCCCAGTTCATTATTTTTTTAGCGAATTCTTTTATATAATATGAATATTGTAATATAATTACTTTTTTATTTTTTTCTTCTAAGATTTTTTTTAAGATTAAAGCACTTGTGTCTTTGCCACTTCTTGCTTTACCACAAAACATAAAAATTTCCATACAATCCCCCTAAACACTATATAAATTATATCATTTTATATATTTTTTGTCATTAAATTAAGAAAAAAATATAGGATTAATCTATATTTTCATTCACATATTGAATTATACCCTCAAACTCGTTTAATAAGAAATAATTGGCTTCAAAGTATGCTATTATTTCAGATGGTTCTTTTCTTTGGTAACTAGTTATATTATCATTTTCAAATATTATTTTATCTTGTCCTTTTATCATTTCAATAAAATATGGATTTTGTTCCACTAATAAATCTAAATATTTTTTTGTTTTTTTATCATCTTCTAATTTATAATATATATAAAATTGAGGAAATATATTAGCAAAACTGTTTTCAGGATATTTTTTTAACAATTTTAATAATTGTTTTTCATCTTCTATGTAAGCGTATATTGCTGATAAAAGATATCTAACCCCCATATTATCACTATTATTTAATCTTAAAATTTCTTCACATTGTTTAATAGCTAGAGTTATTTTATTATTGGCAATTAGTAATCTAGCTTTATAAGTTAAGGCCCTTATATATGGTCTTGTTTCCATCAATCCATAGAATATTCCTATATTCTCTTTTTCAAAGTAACCGTCTTTAGTTAAATGTTCTTTTTCACGGTTGATTGCATTTTCAATGATGTCGTTTTTCTCTTTTAATGAATCTGTTAGTTCAGAAATTAAAATTGCAGCATCAAGACATCTTTCTTCTGTTTTATAAGCTTCTTTTGCATACTCTAAGGCTTTTTTATTATCTTTAGAATTTATTGCTTTGTCTAACAATTTACATGCTTCTTCCATATTTTTATTGGTGTAATTACTAAGCTGTTCTAAATCTAGATTATGTTTCTCTATAAACTTTAAAAATTCTTCTTTTGTTTTAATTTCTTTTATTTCTTTTAATATATTTTCATCTGTTAAATCTATTTTATTTTTCATTATAGCTCCTTTTATAAAGAAAAAAACAAATTAATTGTTTTCTTCTGTTTCTAATATATTGAATTTTTTATCTAAATAATTGAATAATTCTTTTCCGGCTGCAATAACTGGTGTTGATATTATCATTCCTAAGATTCCAAAGAAATATCCGAATACTAATAATCCTACAATTATAACTACTGGGTTTAACTTTGTTGTTTTACTCATTATAAATGGTTGTAAGAAGTTTCCTTCTAAGAATTGTAAAACAAACACTACTACGAATACTGCTATTCCTACTGTTAGTGATTGAGTTAATCCGATAAGAACAGCTGGCGCTCCTCCTATATAAGGTCCTATGTAAGGAATTACATTAGTTAAGGCACAGAATAAAGCGAATAATAAAGCTGATTCTAATCCAATAATTGAAAAGGCTATTCCTGATAATACAAAGATTACAGAACCATCAATTAATACTCCTTTTAAGAAATTTATAACTGGTTTGTTTACAACTGTTATTACTTCTTTTACTTCTTTACGATATTTTCTAGGAATAACTGAATAAAAGAAATCTTTATTATTGTCATAATTTATTAATAATAAAAATCCTATTACTAATCCTGCTAGAAGATTTCCGATTCCTGAGAATAATGCACCTATAAATGATACGATAATATCTGGTAATGAATTAACTATACCGGCTACAACCTCACCGACAGTTGCAAATAAATTATTTTGAACTTCTTCAATATCTACACCTTCAATACTCTTGATTGAATCAAAAATATCATTTGCAAAATTTTCTACAATTTTAAATGTTTCAGGTATTGTTTCAGTTACGAAATCATTTATTTGAGATGCTAGTAATGGTATTATAGAATTTAATATTAAAAACATTACTAATAATAATACTATATAACTAATTATAGTTCCTATAGTTCTATTTAACCCTTTTTTATTTAAAAAACCAACAATTGGATTTAAAATCCAAGATATTACTAATCCAATTATTAATGGAGTTAGTATTGTTAGTATTGTTAATAGAAATGGTATTACATTTAATTGTTTAATTAAAGTAAATGATAAATAAGCTACTGCAATAACAACGAAGATTATAAGTAGTTTTAATAAATTATTTCCTAAAGAAATTAATGTATTTAATTTACCTACGTTAATTTCTTTTTCTTCTTTTTTTCTAAACATTTAAACTGTCATCAATTCTTGTTCTTTGATTTTCAATTTATCTTCAACTACTTTATTAAACTTATTTATTAATTCTTGAATTTGATCATTTCCATATTTTACGTCATCTTCTGTAATTTCTAATTTTTTAAGATCATTATTTCCATCTTGACGAATGTTTCTTAAGTTTATTTTTGCTTCTTCTGCTATTTGTTTTGCTTGTTTAACATATTCTTTTCTCGTTTCTTCTGTTAAAGCTGGAATATTTAAAATAATGATTTCACCATTATTATTTGGTGTTAATCCGATATTTGATTCATAAATTCCTTTTTCAATAGCTGGTAAGGCACTTTTATCAAATGGTTTGATAACTAATTGTCTAGCTTCAGGTATTTGTATATTTGCTAATTGTTTTAGTGGAGTATCACTTCCGTAATAACTTACCATTACTCCATCTAGCATTGATGCATTAGCTCTACCTGTTCTGATATTTAGAAATCTTCTTTCCATTGCATCAATTGCCCCTTGCATACTTTCTTCTGTTAAAAATAATATTTCATCCATAAATTTTCTCCTTTATTTTTTTTACTTGTTTATTGTAATCATTGTTTGTTATATAAGAACCGATTACTGCTATATCAATATCTTTTAATTTAGAGATATTGGTTTCATTTATACCACCATCAACTTGGATTAAAAAATTATGTTTTTTTTGTAGTTTTTTTAATTTTTTAATTCTTTTTAAGGTTTTTGATATAAATGGTTGTCCTCCTAGACCTGGTTCTACACTCATAATTAAAATCATATCTATAATACCTAAATATGGTTTTAGTATTTTTAGTTTAGTACTAGGTTTTACTGAGAGACCAACTTTTATATTTTTATCTTTTAAATAAGATATTAAGGCTATTATATCACAATTTACTTCACTATGGAATGTTATGAAGCTTGGTTTTAAATGTTCATATTTTTTGATATAACTTAAAACATCTTCTACCATCAAGTGAATGTCTAAATCACATTTATCAATTTGTTCTAATAATGGTAAGTAATCATTTGTTTTATTTTCCACAAATAGACCGTCCATTACATCAACATGTAAAAAGTCAATTTCTGATTTTATTAAAGTGTTAATATTATTTATTAAGTTATCTTTAATACCTAAAAATGAAGCTGATATTTTCATCTTTTATCATCCTTTATAAATTTTAAATAGTTTTCATAGCGGCTTTCTAATATCTCTTTATTGATTAATTCTTTGATACGACAATCATCATCTTTATCGTGCATACAGTCTTTATACTTGCACTCATGACGATAAGTGTTGAATTCTATCATATTATCCCTTATATATTCTTTTTTCATATCTGTAAATTCTAAAGAGGAAAATCCTGGTGTATCAGCACATTTTCCATCATAAATATCAATTAATTCAACATGTCGTGTTGTATGTTTTCCTCGTCCTAAGGCTTTAGAAATTTCGGCTGTATTCAAATTTAAATCGATATCTAATTTATTTAACAATGTACTTTTCCCAGCACCACTTTGTCCTGTGAATACTGATATTTTGTTTTTAAATATTTTTTTTATTTCTTCTAACTCATTACTGTAAAATACTTGATATCCTATTTTGTGATAATAAGCTCTTATCTTGTCTATTTCTTCTTTATTTTCTAATAAATCTAATTTAGTGAAGCATATTATCGGTAGGATATTGTTATATTCTATTATACATAATAGTTTATCTAATAAGTATAAATCTAATTCAGGACTTTTAACGCTTGTGATTATAATAGCTTGATCTATATTGGCTACTACTGGTCTTTTCAAGGAATTTTTCCGAGGTAATATTTTTTCAATGATTTTTTTATTTTCATCTATAATAACTTTATCACCCACTACTGGGGTGATTTTTTCATTTCTAAATTTACCTCTAGCTTTGCATGAAATTACATTATTTTGTGTTTCTACTGTAAAATCATTACTTATTACTTTTGTTATTATTCCGTTCATTCAGTTGGTTCTTCTGGTGTTTCAGGGGATTCTTGTTCTTTTGCTTTTGCTATTGTTACAATTAAAGTTGAATTTTCAATAACTTCCCCTGTTCTACTTTGGTTAATAATGGTTCCATCTTCATAAGCGTCTGTTTCTTGATATTTTATTTCTAAGATTAAGTTATTTTCATCACAGAATTGTAGTACTGAATCAAGGTTATGACCAACTGTGAAATCTGGATATTCTGTTACAAATACAGCATAGTAAATTACAATTGTGTCTCCTTTTTCTAATTTTTCTCCTGGTTGAGCTGATTGTTCAACAACATTAAATTCTTTATATTTACTTTGTTCTTCTTTAGCTATTTTTTTAGGTTCTAAAATAACATTTAAATCTAAATTATTTAATTTTGCTTCTACTGTTAAATAATTTGTGTTTGAATAATCTTCAATTTGAACTTTACCACTTTCAATAGCTACTACTAAAGTTATTTCAGCACCTTCTTTTACGGTTCTTCCTGTTTGCGGTGATGTTTTTATAACTTTACCTGTTTCTACTTCGTCATCAGCTTTTTCTTCAATTTCAGCTTTAACACTTAAACCATGTTCTTTTAAAATAGCTTCTGCTTCTAATACTGTTAAATTGGAAACATCTGGAACTATTACTGATGCTACTTCTGTAAATTGTGGATATATAATTATAACTAAACAAATTATAGCTATAAAAACTGCTAATATACTTCCTGTAATCCATAATATTTTATCTTTTATTTTTGATTTTTTTAAAGGTTTTTTCACTTCATTAACCTCCTTAACTTCTTTTTTTACAACTTCTTTTACTGGTTCTTTTTTCTCAATAACTGGTTTTTTCTCTTCATTTTCATGTTCATTATATTTATGTGTTACTTTTAATTGTTTTAAACCATCTTCTGATAAAGCATTTTTTAAATCATCTAACATCGTTTTAGCATTTTCATATCTATTTTTTAGATTTTTTGCACATGCAGTTATAATTATATTTTCAACACTTTGTGGTATATCTGGTTTTAGTTCTATGACACTTGGTATTGGTTCTTTCATTTGTTTTATGGCTATTTCAACTGCTGTATCTCCTTTAAAAGGAACTTTACCTGTTAATAATTCAAACATTAAAATACCTAGTGAATAAATATCACTTTTAATCGTTGGTGCCGATCCTGTTGCCTGTTCGGGTGGTAAGTAATGAACACTTCCCATAATAGAATTAGTTTGCGTTAATTCTATGCTATTTAAAGATGTAGCAATTCCAAAATCGGTTATTTTAACTGTTCCATCTTCTAAAATCATAATGTTTTGTGGTTTTATATCACGGTGAATTATATAGCTATCGTGAGCACAGATAACAGCATTTGTTAATTGTGTCATGATATCTATTACTTCTGGTAAAGTTAATGAGCCTCTTCTTTTAATAAGATTTTTAAGTGTTTTTCCATTGATATATTCCATAACTATATAATAATAGCCATTTTCTTCACCAACATCATATACTTCAACAATGTTTGGATGAGCTAGTTTAGATGCTGATAGTGCTTCTCGTTGAAATCTTCTGACAAATTTTTCATCATCTGCTAAATCTCCTCTTAATATTTTAACGGCTACTTGACGATTTAAAATAGTATCGTTGGCTAAATAAACGTTAGCCATTCCTCCTTCACCAATTGTTTTAATAATCTGATAACGATTATTAATTTTATCCCCTTTAGTTATCATTTTTACACTCCCTTAAATATGCAATAGAGATATTATCATTTCCACCTCTATTATTAGCTTTATTAATTAATTTTTGTAATTGTTCATTTACTAATGAATCTTCATTTAAAACTTTAACTATTTGTTCTTCATCTAGCATGTTGGTTAATCCATCACTACATAAGAATATGCCATCAATATCTCTTTCTACAAAGAAAATATCCATTTCTACGGAACTTGTTGCTCCTAAAGCTTTCATTAAGATGTTTTTTTTAGGATGTTCTTTTGCTTCTTCTTCAGAAATTTCTCCTGATTTTACTAACATTCCGACAAATGTGTGTTCATCTGTAATTTTGTGTAATTTTTTATTTTTAACAACATATCCTGTTGAATCTCCAATATTGGCAAACAACAAGAATGTTTTTGTTAATACTGCTAGTACTAATGTTGTTCCCATTCCTTGACTTTCTTGGTGCTCATTCGTGTATTTATATAATAATACATTTACTTCACTTACTATTTCTTTGATAAAACTAATAGCATCTTCTTTTACGCCGATACTGCTAATTTCTCCGAATCTTTTTCCTAAATGAGAAATTGTAATAGATGATGCTATTTCACCACCAACATGTCCTCCCATTCCATCAGCTACGGCTAATAGAACTTCTCCTGACATATTTTCTGTTATAATGACGCTATCTTCATTTCGTTCCCTAACTTTACCAGGGTCGGTAAGATATGCATACTTCATTTTAATCCTCCTTGTAATTTGCTCTTAGTTGTCCACATGCGGCATCAATTTTGCCACCAAATTCTTTCCTGATAGTTGCTTCAATTTTATTTTTCTTTAAAATATCATAAAATTTAAGAATATTTTTAGATTTTTTAAAATCACTACTGTTAGAATTATATGGAATTAAGTTAACATAGCAATTCATTCCTTTTATTAACTTTACTAACTGTAATGCATCTTTTTCACTATCATTTACTTTATCTAATAAAACATATTCAAAAGTTACTCTTCTATTAGTTAATTTAATATATTCTTTTAATGAACTTATTAATTCACTTAATGGATATGCCTTATTAATTGGCATTAGCTCACTTCTTTTTGAATCTTCTGCTGCATGTAGTGAGATGGCTAAATTAACCTGTTTTGGTAATTTAGAAAATTCTTTTATTTTAGGAACTATTCCACAAGTAGAGACTGTTATATGTCTACTTCCTAGGGCTATTCCTAAATCACTATTAATTATATCTATGAATTTTATGACATTATCATAATTATCGAATGGTTCACCAATTCCCATTAAAACCAGATGTGATATTCTTTCTTTTAAATCTGCTTCGATTTGAATTAGTTGTAAAACCATTTCATTTACTTCTAGGTTTCTTATTTTTTTTAATTTACCACTTTCACAAAATGTACATCCCATGTTGCATCCAACTTGGCTTGATATACATAGGCTGTTTCCATAAACATGTCGCATTAAAACCGCTTCGATTTTATTTCCATCTTCTAATTCAAATAGATATTTCGAAACATCTTTATCTTCTTGTTTTACTAGTATGTTTAGTTTTTTGAAATAAAAATCTTTCTTTATTTTTTCTAAAACATCTTTTTTGATATTAGTCATTTCTGCAAATGTAGTTATTCTTTTTTTATAAAGCCAATCAAAAACTTGACGTGCTTTAAATTTTTTTTCATTTATATTAAGAAAATAATTTTCAAAATCTTCTAATGTGAAACTGTATATATTCATATTAACACCCTTTAATAATTATAGCATATTTTCATTTTTTTTCAAAATAAAAAAGACTTAATTTAAGTCTTATTTTTCATTTTTACACCTTTTTGGACATTGGTTTATATTATGGTTTATTTTTTATATAATTTTTTAGTGTTTTTATCAAAAAAACAGATTACTCTGTTTCTTTTTTAGTTTCCTCTTTTTTTAATAATTCTTTTCTTGATAGGTTTAAACGACCTCTTTTATCATACCCTAATGATTTAACTTCGATTATGTCTCCTACTGTTACTACGTCTTGTGGTTTTTCAACTCGTTCGTGTGCTAAGTGTGAAACATGAACAAGCCCATCACATCCTGGCCATAATTCAACAAAACATCCGAAGTCTTCTACTTTTACTACTTTTCCTGTATAAGTTTGTCCTTCTTCTACTTCTCTTACGATATCTTTAATCATTTGAGCTGTTTTATCGATTATTTCTTGATCTGAGTGGTAGATTATTACTCTTCCATCATCTTCTAAATCAACTTTTACTGCATTTACATCTGTAACTGCTAAAACGTTACTAGCTTCTAAAATAATTTTTGTAATCATTTCTCCACCACGTCCAATTACATCTTTTATTTTTGCTGGATCGATTGTAAATATCATTGTTTTTGGTGCGTATTTAGAAACTTCTTTTCTTGGTTCACTTATTTGATTTGTGATTACATCTAGTATTTCTAAACGAGCTGTTTTAGCTTGTTCTAACGCTTCTTTTAAGATTTTTTCTGTTACACCTTTAATTTTAATATCCATTTGTAAAGCACAAATACCTTCTTTAGTTCCTGCAACTTTAAAATCCATATCTCCTAAGTG
>CAYJJY010000012.1:0-23501 GCA_964370615.1 uncultured Muribaculaceae bacterium | reverse complement strand
CATTTATCTCAATTACATTTACACCAACACTTAAATTTTTAACTCCTAAATCACTTAATAAAATAGAAGCATCAGAATCACTTGTTAAAGCCTCAACTGTAATACTTTCAACATCATATCCAACCGTTAAATTATAATTAAACGTATCACTATTAAATCCTGAAATAGTACTACCATCAACTTTAATATCACTAACACTAGCATCTGTTTTATGTGCTCGATTAATTTTAACACTAAAGTTTTTAACTATACCATTTTGTGATGTTACTGATATTAAATAATCATTCACACCATAATTTAAACTCATTCCAGATCCTTCATTAACCGTTGCAGTAGAATCTACTTCTGTAAGAATATCATCTGCTGTTATACTAGTAGTATTAGATGGAAGTGTAACTTCATAATAACTATTGGTTGCATTCCATGTAGCTGTTACTCCAAGTATAGATAATGAATTTAAATTATTATCACTATTTTCTTCTCTTATTACTTTTATAGTATAAGTTTGATTAACTAGAAAAAAATGAGCTGTAACATTTATTTCAAATATGTTTTCCCCTACTATTAATTCTTTATCACCAACATCACTCTGTTCATAACTTGCATCACTATCACTCAATGTAGCTTTTAAATTAATAGAATCTATATTATATGGAACTGTTATTTCATAACTATAAGTATCTTTATTAAAATTATCAATAGTTACATCATTTATTTTTATATCTGATAATGTTGCATCTTTTTTATAATCTCTATTAATATATATAACATATTCTTTAACTGTTCCATTTTGAGCAGTTACTGATACTTTATAGGTATTCCCACCATATTCTAAATCTATACCATCACCTGCATTAAACTCTGCAGTTTCATCAACTATCCCTATTATATCATCAGGATTAATTCGTGTAACATTTTCGTTAACTTCTATTTGATATGCATCAGTAGTTATATTCCAAACAGCATCTACTCCAGCTACAGTTAAACTATTTAAATCATTATTATCATTTTTTTCTCTATTAATATTTACAGTATATTTTTGCTTAGTTTTTGAATCATGCGCCGTAACATTTATTTCAAAAACATTATTTCCAACATTTAACCCTTTAACACCTAAATCACTTTCTAAAATAGAAGCATCTAAATCAGTAGTTAAAGCATTTAAATTAATACTATCAACATCATAACCAACTGTTAAATTATAAGTATATGTATCACTGTTAAAATCTGTAATAGTACTACCATCAACTGTAATATCAGATAAACTAGCATCTGTTTTATATGCTCTAGTTATTCTAATTTGATTATAAGCACCAACTCCATTTTGAGCAGTAACTTTTACCAAATACAAATTATAACCATATTCTAAATCCATTCCAGTTCCTATTTCATAAGTAGCACCTTCACCGACAGTTATTAAAATATCATCTGCTGTAAAAGAATCATCTGCAGCATCAACTGTAATCATATAAGCCATACCACTCCATGAACCTTCATGTCCTAAGACAGATACAGTTTTTATAAAATTATCACTATTAAGTTCTCGTGTTACATTTACAGTATAAGTACTTGTAACATCAGGATCCTCACTTACAACTTCAATTACAAATGAATTAGAACCTACAACTAAATCCTTAACACCATTTACAAAAGTCGTACTAGCATCAATATCATTTAAAGTAGCATCTAGATTTATACTACTAGTTGCAAAAGGAACGCTAATATTATAACTATAAGTACTACTATTAAAACCCTCAATAGTTACATCATCAATTTTAATATCTGATAATGAAGCATCAGTTTTAAGCCCTTCTTCTACATTTACATTTATTTCTAAACTACCTTCAGTAGTTGTTAAAGTTACAATATAACTTCCACCTAAATGATCAACACCATTAAGTTCAGTTACATCCCCACTAATAACTAACTCCTCACCACTGACAGTAGAATAAGCTAAAGCAGTCGCTTTATCAACTAACTCTTCACTAGTAATACCCTTAGCTTCTTTATTTGTCAAAGTTACATCTAAAGCACTCATTCCACCATTTATTAATCTATCTTCACCAACAATTAAAACCGTCACCGATTTATTACTAGTCGTATTATATCTATCTGATAAACTAAATAATAAATCCGTTTTTAAAATATCAGTAGTACTAATATCAGCTCCCGTAATAGATAAATATTCATTACCAGAAGTAAATGTATGAACTTCTAAAACATTCTTATTAGCTGAAACATCATATTCTCCACCTAATAATTCAAAATAATGAGGATTAATTATACCACTAGCATCATCACTAGTATCAATTAACAAATATTGTTTAGCTTCTCTAGGACTTAAAATAAGTAAATTAGGCATATCTATTTCTAAATTTTGCTTTTCAATAAATCCCATATTAATATAAGTAGCTTCATCAGAAGTAGGATCTATATTAATAACCCCATCACTTCCAATTTGTAAATCACTATCAATAATATAATCAACAACCGCTTTATAATTAGTAGCAACATAATTATCATAACTAGTCATAATAGGAACAATTTTATACTCAGCTATTTCACTCATATCTTGATGAATAAACTGATAATGTCCATTAACATCAGTTACAACAGATTTTACATTCTCACCATCTAATACCGGTAAATAACTACCATCTAATTGTTTACGATATAACTCAACAACAACATTAGATAAAGCACTATCACCTTCATCTTTAATACCATTAAAGTTATTATCTTCAAATAAATCACCTTCAATATTCATTAAAACTAATTTAGCTCCTACAGCCGAACCTTTTTTCCATCCCGCATAGACAGTATAATCGACCGTGTAATAAGGATTAAATATATTCATAGTTCCAATCTTACCTGTAGAAGTTTCTAAAGTTTCATCTATCTCTAAAGGAACAGTAACATCTATACTATTACCTTGAGTAATAGTTGACTCACCTGTAATTCTTATCATATTAACACTATTTAAATCACTTGGATTAGTAACATAATTACCATTCAAAATAGTATCAGCAGTAATACCAGTACCATATTCAACCGTAAACCCAGGCATATCAGCTAAATAATCAGTTAACTTCATATTATAAGTAAAAGCCTCACTTTGATAATTCACACCAAAATTATCGCCCTCTTTTGGAATAGGGAAATACAACACAAAATCCTTAGCATCATAAGCTGATAAATTTTGAATTGATATATTATAATTAGTAGTTAATCCTGGTGTGAAATTAACGCTAGTTTCCGGATATGCTGGCATATAAGCAGGATATCTAGTACCATCACTTAAAGATAAATAAGTATCTACTATTACATGGTTATTTTTATTAACTGTAATTAAGTAAGAACCTGTTGATGGTAATACATCAGTTGTTCTACCATTATTATTTAAGTCAAGTCCATTTTCCCAGTTATTATTACCAGATAAATAAGACCTACCAGTTGCTCCATCTTGTAAAAATGAAAAAATTCCAGCAATATTAAAGACATAACTTTCAGTTGTTACAGGATTAGTTGTAAAATCATAAGAAACAGTCATATTAACTTCTTTAGAAGGATAACCAACCATAAATCCCATTGTCATTTCATCTAAAAGCGTTATTTTATAATAATTATCTTGAGTCCCATCTTCTGAAACAATATAATCAACATTAAAATCTAAATCCTCACCAGTTAAATCATTTTTAACTTTAAATGTACTAGGATGTAAAGTTATTCCATTTGTTTCTCTTAATATAAAATAAGGGTCTTCAATTATAAAAGAATAACCATATAAATAACCTTGAATACTAGCTTGTGATTCAACATGAAGTGTATCCCCTGCTGTAATAGCAGTAACCTCTACACCATCTTTATATACAACAGACCTACCATCCGTTGTCATGTTAACTAGTGACGTATTAAGTCCATCATAAGTTTCCATTGTTACTAATGTATTTTCTTTATCATTCTCTATCCAAGCCGACACACTATGTTTAACTTCAGTCACACCCGGTTTTTGGATTCCATAAATGATATTGTTAGTGTGATAATTTATTGACGAATTAGCATAACTTTGTCTATTAGCAGAAAACGTACCTATATTTCCATAAACTTCAGTTATATACTCATCACTCTCTAAACCAATAGTATTAGCATCTAAGTGTAAATAATAATTATTAGGAATTGTAAATGTTTGCCATTCATCATTTTTAGTTGTTTTATATTGAACTAATCCTGGATTTGTTCCCCTTGGTAATCTAACTACTTTAGCTAAATAATTTGGATCTACCACAACATGAAACATAATATTTTCAGTTCTAAAAGGGTTAACATTAGCAAACTTCATAAATCCAGTATTAGAATAATTACTTTGGTATAAATCATGTGATGAATAACTTGTACTAAGAGTTAATGGTGCTCCAAAAGATTCCCTTGAAACTACCTCTTCAGTAGAATAAATATAACCCTCATCAATGTTACCATCACCATCCATATCAACATTCCCTGGATAAAATATGTGTTCAACACCATCAAACGTAGTGAACTCTATAACAGGAACACCAGTAGTTGTATAAATACCTTCTTCCATTCCAACTGGGATTTTATACTTAGCAGTTGATCCAGCATAAAATAAATTATTTGAAATTGAATATGATATTTCACCTGTTTCTTTATTATCTACTACATTATATTTAACATATTCATTGTTATTATTAGTTGTATTATATGTAACAAGTGCTACATATTCCATTCCAACCGGATAATAAGTTTTAAAAGTTCCTTCAGTTACATAAGGTAAATATTCTGGTCTAAAAGCACTAGTAGCATAATTATATAAAATTTCAGAATCCATACTTGCAACTACTTTATCAGCAGCAAATTCATGATCCCTAGTACTACCCATAAAAGATGACATTTCAGAACTAGCTGCTGATACATCAATATAAGTAGATACTTGAGTATCATTAAAAGTAGCCCTAGCTGTTAAATGACCTAAAATATCATGAGTACCATATACTCTTTTTTCATCAGCTTTAACATAAAAAGTTAAAATGATTTTATCAGCTGTTTCATTTAAAACATAAGTAACACTACCAAAAGTCGAATTCGTTACTGTGTCCATAGCCGGTAATGTAACCGTATTAATAGCTTGTTGCGCTAAAGGCTGACCCTCACCCAACTCATTTAAAATATTATCCTGAACTCCACCTGGATTAACATAATCAATAGGAACAGGTACCCCATTAACATCATACTCTAATCCTTCTGGAACTTCTAAAGTTAACGTCTTATTTCCAGTTACCTGTTCTGGAAAATAAGCAGTGACTGTTACTACTTTACCAATAGTTACCCTATCATCAAAAACAGTATCCCCATTTACTTCCATTTCAATAGTAACACCATTTATTGTGTTAGAAACAAAAACATCTTCAGCTTCCATTACTAAATCTTCTTCTAATTTATTGTTAAAAGATAAAAATATCCCTACTCCCAACAACATTAAAATAATCGTTATAATTATAAATTTATTCTTTTTGCCATTCAAAATTATGCCCATCATACTTACCTACCCTTATTATATTAATTATAGCATTTAAATAATTTTTAAGCAATAAAAAAAACTATCTAAAAATAGCTTTTTTAAAATTTACAACTTAGATTGACCTCTATTTTATAATCCTCAAAATTGTAAGTATCAAAAGGAAAAAAAGTAACCATTTAATTTACAACTAACTTCATATCTTTCACTTACTTTTTTTACTTTCCTTCTTATTACTAGCATTATTTTTTTTAATTTTATCTTCAACTATTTCTTTCTTAGGAAATTTTTTAATTAAAATATAAACAATAAATATTATAGGAAAAATTAATAAACTTGGAATTATAAAAAATAAGATATTAATTTTATAAGGCTTTAAAACATATAAAGAACTCCCACCATTTATATCAACAACATAAATAGAAATAACATCTTCGTTCTCATAAATAGTATACTCACTATCATCATAATTTAAAACAACTTCTAAATTACTATTAATCTCTCCTTTATAGTAATAAGTAAAAACTTCACTATTAAAATCAGTAGTTAAACTAATATCATTTAAAACTAAATCTTTTATAAAACTATCTCTGTATTCTAAAGTTCCAGTTTTATAACCACGCATAACAGTGATATTATATTCTCTTAAATTACCGTCTTCAGCCGTAACCTTAATTTTATACTCATTCGCACCAACATCCAAAACATCAGGCTTAATTAATTCAGAAACTCCCCACTTGCTATCTTCAATCATATAATCTAAATTAAAACTATCAATCTCATAAGGTAACCAAATTAAATATTCAGTTTGTTCATTATTAAAAGCAGGTGATAAAACACCACTACTTATATTTAAAGTAGCTAAATAATTATTTGTATTTAATGGTTTATTAGGATCCTTACCTCTAGTAACTGAAATAATATACGTTTTAACACTACCATTTTCAGCTGTAACTTTTACACTTACATCAGAAGTTTCCTCAGAAATAAACCCAGTATTACCACTTACACTAACCTTAGCCTTAGAATCACTAGCAATAGCATCAACATCAATAGAATCCATTTCAAACGGAATCAACAATTTATAATTTAAGATATCATTACTAAATGAAGGAATTAAATCACCACCATTAACACTTAAACTAGATAAACTATTATTAGAACTACGATCATCTTTTCGATTAACAGTAATACTATAAGTTTTTTTAAGACCACTCTGTGCAGTAACAACAATATTAAATTTATTACTACCATAACTAAGACTTTTACTTCCAGTACCAGAAACACTAGCACCATTAACTGCAGCAGCAGAAATACTTATACTAGATACACTACTATCAACACTTAAAGAATAACTAGTAGTACTAGCACTAAAATTAATACTACCAACAGAAGTAGATAAACTAGTTAAATTATTATCATTACTTAAAACGGAAATACCGATACTAGAACTATTAGCTGGTATTGCACTACCAGAAACATTTCCAATCCCGTCATTAGCAAAACTGATACTAGCACTACAATTACTAGCAACCGCTTTATAATTTACCCTAACCATTTGCTTAGACGAAGAAAATCCAGTCCCAGAAAAATCAACATAAGCATATTTATAACTATTTTCACTCAACTTATTATAACTTCCTACCACTGCTTCAATACTAGTAATAGCTATACAATTAGTGTTAGTAGAAGAGAAAAATCCCCCAACTGTTCCAACAAATTCACCATCACCATTTACATAAAAAGAAACACTAGAAGTACCACCCTCACCAATACTTCTATCACCAGAAAAACTAGTAGTTGCAGCAAACGTTGTTGGCATAAAAACAAGAAAAAAGAAAATAAATGTAATTATTTTCATCATAAATCCCACTCATCATCCCTTCTTTTTTTCATTTCATCTTTTTTTCTATTTAACATCTCTTGTTCATATAACATTTTTAAAGTTTCCGCATCCTTATGATTTATAGCATCAATAATTTCTTCTTTAGTTACAATATCATCATAAGGGTCAAAAGGAACTTCTTTAACATCATTTGATTCAATTAACTTTTTAGTAGCACCATACTCTAAACTATTCTCACTACCATTATGAGAATTAAAATTAAATTCAGGTTTAAAATCAATTAAAGTTTTATCATTAGTACGAGCAATCTCAGTTACTGGTTTTCTTTTAATTAAAACAACAACGATTACTATTAAGGCTAATAAACTAAAACCTAAACCAATTAAAACTAAAATTAACCACAAACTACTTTCAGTTACTTCTTTATAAATATTAACCTGATAATATCTAATAAAAGAATTTTCATCCTCAACACTTATTAAAAAAGTATTATTACCATCAACAAGTTCATGACTACCTATTCCAGTAATTATAGCTTTATCATTAAAAGCAAAAGCATTTAAATCAATGACATCAACATCACTTTCAACTATCAAGTCGTAATTAGTTACATTACTATTAAAACCACTAATTAAAACATTATCAACCAGTAATTTTTCTAATTTATTATCACTACTTAAAGGACTTCTAGTCACATTTAAAGTATAAACTCTTAAACTACCATCCTCAGCCGTAACACTTATCTCAACAGTATTAACCTCATTAATAATAAAAGATTCATTCCCACTTATCATAACACTAGATTTCGAACTGCTTTTTGTATAATCTAATCTTAAACTAGAAACTTCAAATGGAACCAATAAATTATAACTGTTTAAATTTTTATCAAACTCTAATTCATAACCATCAATTTCTAAACTAGTTAAATAATTATCATTAGATAAAGTTGGCTTTTCTACTTCGATTACTTCTCTTCTATTAACATTAATAACGTAAGTCTTAATAGAATTATCCTCAGCTGTAACAGTTATTCTAATAGAGTTAATACCTTCTTTAAAATCAGTATTACCACTAATAACAACATTTGCTTTCTCACTTTGCGCTAAAGCCTCTATATCTAAACTAGAAACATCATTAGAAACATTTAATATATATGAAGTTTCTAAACTATCAAAAACAGGATCTAAATCATATCCAGAAATAATTAAAGATTTTAATAAAGCATTATCATCTAAAACTACAACTTCACGAGCCTCTTTGGTAACATTAATAGTATAATCTAGAACCACACCACTTTCAGCAATTACTTTTACAACTATTTTATTTTGACCAACTTGTAAATTAGTATTTCCAGAAACACTAACTACTGCTTTATCACTAGCTGCAAAAGCATTAACAGTTAGATCACTAACTTCAAACGGGATTAACATCGAATAATCATACGTATCAGAATTAAATTTAGGTGTAATATCAAATCCATCAACACTTAAATCACTAAGTTTATTATTACTATCAACAACTTTTTCTTCACGAACAACATTTATTGTATATTTTTTAGTATCACCATTTTCTGCAGTTACTGTAATATTTACACTATTACTACCAACCACTAAATTACTAGCACCAGTAACACTAACAGAAGATAAACTACTATTAGCAACAGCATTAACCTCTAAATTACTTACTTCATACGGAATAGTTAAATTATAAGTATAAACTCCAGATTCAAATAAAGGATTTAAATTATACCCAGCAACACCTAACGACCCTAAAGAAGCATCATCATTTAATGGAACATCTTGACGAGTAACATTAATATTATAAGTTCTTACCACTGTATTTTCTGCAGTAACTTTGATAGAAACAACATTACTACCAACTTTTAAAGCATTACCACCAGTAACAACAACCGTTGCTTTACTATCATTAGCTAAAGCATTAACCGTTAAATCAGTGATATCATTTGAAACAGTTAAGTTATAATTTAAAATATCACTATCAAAATTAGGACTTAAAGTGTGATTATTAACCGTTAAACTACTTAAAGTATTATCACTACTACGATTATCAGCTTCTCTGGTAATATTAACAGTATAATTTCTTATACTACCATCCTCAGCCGTTACTTTTAAAATAACAACATTATTTCCTACATTTAAATTCTTATTACCCGCACCAGTCATTTTAGCCTTACTATCAGACAAAGTAGCTGCAACATTTACACTAGTTGTTAAAAAAGGAACAGTTACATTATATTCTGTAGTATCAGCACTAAAACTAGGGTTTAAAGAATACGTACCTACAGTAATTGAAGATAATGCATTATCTGATGAAGGAGCTACTAAAGTAGTCGACAACTCTTCTATTGTTGTTGGTATTACAGTATTAGAAGTATCACCTATTTCTAAATCTCTAAACCCAATTTCACTAGAACCCCCACCAATAACTCTAAAAGTATAAGTAATTAATAATGTTCTTGTTTTAGGTGCATTAGTACCACCAGAAAAATCAACTAAAGCATATTTAAAAATAGCCTCATTATTTAAAGCAGTTAAACCACTACTAGGATTACTAACACTCTTTACAAACTCTAATTTAGTATCATCAAACACTAAATATCCACCAATAGTTCCAATCCCACTAGTTACATCAGTTGGATTAATATACATAGAAACACTAATCTCATCACCAATCAACCCAGAAGTAGGACCCTCAAATTCTAAAACAGCTGAAAATGCAAAACATTCACCAATTCCAATAAAAAACATCGTCACTGTTATAACTCCAATAAAAATTTTCTTCATATTTCCTCCTATTTGAATAAATTTTATTCGCTAGAATGAAAAAAACTCACTAAATATAACTAACCCCAATTACAATTCTTCCATGACTTCTTTTGCACCTATCTTAATAAAAGTATATCACATCAGTTTTAGAAAATGCAACAAAAAAAGAACATATCATGTCCTTAAATATTTTCTCGTACAATTTTATTTACTAAAGCCATATCAGCCTTACCTTTAACCAAAGGAGTAACCTTACCCATTACCTTACCAATTTCATTAGGGTTCGGATTAACTTCACTAATTACATCTTTAACAATCTTAGTAATTTCTTCCTCACTCATCATTAGAGGCATATATTTAGATAAAATACTAATTTCTAAATTGTTTTGTTCAATTAAATCAAAACGTTCTGCTTTTTCTAAATCAGCAATAGTTTCTTTTCTACTTTTAATTTGCTTAGTTATAATAGCTGTCATTTCTTCATCATTTAACTCTCTTTTTTTGTTAATTTCTTCAAGTTGAGCAGCGCCCTTAACCATTCTTAAAACATTTAAAAGATCTTTATCTTTACTTTTCATAGCTTCTTTAATATCATTTAATATTTTTTCTCTCATAATTAAAATTCCTTTCAAAAAAAACGTAATTAAAAATTACGCCGATCTTGCCATTCTTTCACGACGACGAGCATTTTTAACAGCTTCTTGTTTAGCTATTCTTCTTACTTCGCCTGGTTTACTATAATGTTCTCTTTTTCTAACTTCTTTTGGAAGGTTATCTTTAGCATTTTTTTGCTTTAACATTCTGATTGCTCCGTTTAAATCACCATTTTTAACAACAACACTTGACATATAAAATCCCTCCTTCCACAACTAAAGAAAATTATAACACTTTTTTTTATATATTTCAAGCAATTTTAACATATTTAACATTATTTGTTATAATTTGTCAAAAAAAATGCCTAAGCATTTTATTGAGTAACTGGAGTTTGTAAAATAGCATTAATATTTTTTTATTCAATAGAAAAGTGATTCTAAAACACTTTTATCACATCAATAATTAATCTATTTCATTAACATTATAGTCAACTATATATTTGATTACTTTTTCTTCTGTTTCTAAACCTTCATCAAGATCATTTCCATCCCATTCAACCTCGAAAACAACAACATAGTCATTTGTTAATTCAGAATAATATATTTTTTTGAATTGATCACCATCTTCAAAATAAATTATAACAAAATCCCTATCATCTATTTCTTCTTTTGAAACATCAGTTTCTATACCAAATTCAGTTAAAAATTTATTTTCCAATTCTTTTGCAGACATATCATTTATTTCATCAAAATCAACATCATCAAGTTTAATACCAATATTTAAATCACCATCTTCAACTTGGATAAGATAACCATCTTCATTTAATGTAACCTCATAAAATGTAGGTACAAGAAAATCTAATTCATAACCTAAATAACCTGCATCAATAGTATAAATTTTTATAAATAAAAAACCTAGTAAAAGTGGAACAATAACCATTAACAACAAAACCAGTGGTATTAAAAAGAACATAAATTTACTAGTTCTTTTAATTTTAACATCATTCATCGGTTGTTGATTAATATCACCATTCATTACTTGTTGATTCATACTATTACTCATTAAATCTGGCATTGGTTGTGCATTTTGCGCAGGTTTCTTCTCACCACAAGCTCGACAAAATAAATCTTCATCAGTTAGTGGTGCATTACATCTTGGACAATTCATATTACATACCTCCCTTTGTATACTTATAATCCCTAAAACAAATAGGACAATACTGCTACCCTACTTAAATTAAGAATATCATAAATAAAGATTAAAGTAAATATTTATAAAAAGAAAAAAGTAGACTCATCTACTTTTAACACACACCGAAATATCTGATTTCACTACCAATAAATTGACCAAGTGTAAAGACAATATCTATTAAAATAGGAACCAAAGGAATTAATAATACAATCCCTATTACAATCCCTATTTTTTTAAAATTATTTAAGACGTTGGACATATTCCTCCAAAGAATGCTCTTCTAATAGCTGTCCCTAAACTTCTTCCAACATCCATCAAAGCTTCAATCCCTCTTACAAAAGAGTTAATTAAAGTTCCTGTAATATCAAGTCCCCCTGATATCATCTTAAGTTCTTCTTTCAAAATCATAATTCTCACCTCCTTAATTACAACTCAAAGGTCTCATAAACCCATCAATCACACCAATAATAAAAACTATTCCAGCAGCTATGAGTAACCCAGTACCCCATCCTCCTCCTGATATTTCGTGCAATTCTTTTTTTTCTAACTTCAAATAAACCATCCTTTCATTTCTTTAAATAAAGTTGTTTTTTCCATTCTTAATATAAATGTAAATATATTATTAGGAATTTTATATTTAGAATCGATATCAGAAATCAAAGCACACTCAAAATATAATTCATTAGAAATCATTACCTCATTTCCAATTCCAATTTCAAAATTTATTTTCGTATCATTAAAATAAATTTCATAATCAAGTACATTGATCAAATCATCCTCCTGCAAATAAATATATATTCCTTCATTGTAAACACCAGTAATCTTTTTTTCTTTATAAAACTCATATCTAAAAAATATTAATAAAAACAATGCACTAAAAATAATTAAAAATAATATAAATAATCTAATATTTAAACTCGTTTTTTTATTCAGAACATATCCCTTAGTATTAAATATTTTTAAATTCATCACTTACAATAATTCCTTTCTCTAATCTTAAAAAACGATCAAATAAATCTAAATTATCTAAACGATGAGAAATTACAATAATTAATTTATTTTTGTAAAATGAAAAAATATTTTTCAAAATTTTTCGTTCCATATCAGAACTCATCTGACTAAATCCCTCATCAATAATTAAAATATCACTCTCTTGATGCAAAGCACGCGCTAAAAACATCCTCTGCTTTTGACCACCTGAAAAATTAAATCCATTCTCCTCAACCAAAGTTTTTTTACCCAAGTTTAAATTATTGATTATCTCATTTACTAAACACATATCATAAATTTTTTTGTTATTACCAACATTGTACTCAATAGTATTATTAAAAAGAATCTCATTTTGGCTCAAATAAACAATGTTATTATTCACAAAATCAACAATATCTAAATCACCAATAAAAACTTTATTTCTATTAATTTCACAATATCCTTTTATAATCTTACACAAAGTACTCTTACCACTACCAGAACTTCCTGCCAATAAGACCTTCTCACCATTTTTAATTTCTAAATTAATGTTTTTCAATAAAATATCATCATATCCAAAATCAAGATTTTTAACACTAATACTACCTTTTAATCTTTTTAAATTTATATCATTATCTTTTTTAAAATAATTTAAAACTCTTAAAATAGCATTACGACCCAAACTTATTTGTAAATCTAAATCTATAATACTTCTAATCGGAGTCAAAAAATAAACCAACAATGAATTAAAAGTTAATAAAGAACCTAATGTCATTACCTCATTTCTTACTAAATTAATACCAATAAAAACAATAAATAGAAAACCAAAATTACTAATAACTTCTTTAAAGAAATATTGTCTATTAAATACATTTTCAAATTTATACATTTTTTCTAAATAATCAACAAACTTATCTTCGAAATCATATAAAATATCTCGTTCTTTATTACAACCTTTCACACTCTCAAAACCTGCTATAGCTTCCACCATAAAAGAAGAATAATTAGCCTTTTTAACCTGACAGCTAAATACATACTTACGAAATATTCTTTTGAAAAATAAACTTAAAATAACATACAAAATAAACATTACTAAACTTATTAAAAATAATTCCCAACTGATAAAATATAAAATAAACATCACAATAATAGTTAGAGGTAAATCGATAAATATTGCAATTGCCACCTTATTAATTACAGTTCGTACTATTTCTAAGTCATTTATTTTAGAAACAATTTCTCCAGTAGTATGTTTGTGATAATAACGGTAAGGAAGTATAATAATTTGCTTAAACGTGTTATAAGTGAGATTGAAATCAATTTTTTCATTTAAAACAGTAAGTATTTTATTACGAAAATAATCAGTAATAACTTTCAAAACATATACAAATAAGAATAATAGAAAAATCAAAGTTATAACATTATCAGAAAACTCAATATTTTCAAGCATTACCTGTAAATAATAAGACACTATAATCGAAAAAATCGTGATAAAAATAGAAGTTAATATTAAATCTCTTATCTGCTTTTTAGAACTAAATATAATTTGTGAGAGAAAGTCACGGATTTTATATTTAGGATTACAAACAATATTACTTCTAGGAAACATTACTAAAATTACACCCTTAAAAATTTTTTCAAACTCCAAAAAAGAATACTTTGTTTTAGGGTTAGCAGGATCTTTAACATAAACATTTTTATTGACTTTTTCAATAACCACATAGTGTGCGTAGGAATTATCTATTATTACATGAGCAATACAAGGAAAAATTTTAATATCTTTTAAATCAGTTTTAATACCATAAGCTTCAAATCCTATCTCCTTAGCATATTCAATCATATCATAAGCAGTAGTACCATTAAGACCAGTCTTAACACCTTCCTTTATAGTATCTAAATCAATAAACCCCTTATAATAATTAATCATCATAAATAAACAAACAGGACCACAATCTCTTTTATTTTGTTGTTGCACTCTTTTAAGCATTTTATACCTCCTACTTGTTATATAGACCATAAATATAAAATTTCCTACAAAAAAAATAATCTTTCGATTATTTTATAAAATTTATTAGTAAAACTACAATTAAAATAACTCCTAATAAAGCACTAATAAATATAGGAATTAAAGATGGTTGTGTCTTTAAACAATAAGGACACATTTTTTCAAACAATTTCATCTTAGTTCCACAAAAATTACATTTTTTCATTTTTAATACCTCCTTCAATAATTTTGAAGAAAAATATCTGTACAAGCCTATTTTCATTCAATGATACTAAAAGTACCACTTAATTATAACACAGAAATTCAAAATAACTTATGAATTTTTATAAATTTTTACCATTTTTTCACTATATTTCTTTTCTTTTTGCAATGAGTAAACACAATCAAAATCTAATTCACTTTCACATACTAATACCCCGTTTTCAGATAGTAAATTTCTTTCTTTTATTATCTGAATAATTGGCGTCAAATCATATTTATAAGGAGGATCTAAAAAAATCAAATCAAATTTTATATCCGTATTTTTTATAAAACTATAACTATCCGTAAAAATAATCTTTTTATTATCAATACCTTCAGTATTTTTATTAATAGTATTAATAGCTATTTTATTATTATCTATAAAATAACAATAAGAAGCACCATTAGATAAAGCTTCAATACCTAAAGCACCAGTTCCAGCAAATAAATCCAAAACAACACTACCATCAATGTAATTTTGAATCATACCAAACATTGATTCTTTTACCCTATCCATAGTTGGTCTAGTTCCCTCAATATCAAAACCTAGTAATTTTTTCCCTTTATATATTCCACTTATAACCCTCATAACATCACCCACATCTAGTATATCACAAATTAAATAACAAAAAAAGTTCTTATTTTTTAAGAACTTCAATTGCTTGACGCATTTTTAAATCATATTTAATCATATCTAATCCACCAAACATGTTTAAAAATTCATCTTCTTTCATTTGATATTTATCAGCTAAAACTTTAGCTTCTTTTGAAGCTTCTTCATCAGATACTTCTATTTTTTCAGCATTAGCCACTTCTTCTAATAAGATACGAGAACTAACACGTTTAGTAGCTTCTTCTTCCATTTGATTTCTTAAATCTTCTTCTTTACTATTAGTAAATTGATAGAATTGTTCTAAATTTAAACCTTGCATAGATAAATTTTGTTCATATTGACCAATCATACGATCAACTTCTTCTTTAATCATAACTTTAGGAATTTCAACTTCCATATTAGCAGTAGCAACTTCTAATAATTTATCAATTTGATTATTTTCAGCTTCAGACTCTTTTCTAACTTTAATATTTTCTTCAATTTGAGCCATTAAAGCTTCTTCAGTATCAATACCTTCCATAGCTAAATCTTCAAAAAATTCTTTATTTAATTCCGGTAAAACTTGTTCTTTAATTTCTTTAACAGTAACTTTAAAAACAACAGGTTGACCTTTTAAATTTTCCGCATGATAATCTTCTGGGAATGAAACATTAATATCTTTAGTTTCACCTTTTTTCATACCAACCATTTGTTCTTCAAATCCTGGAATAAATGTATTACTTCCGATAGTTAATGAATAATCTTCACCTTTACCACCATCAAAAGCAACACCATCTAAGAAACCTTCAAAATCAATGATAGTAACATCACCATTAGCTACTTCACCATCTTTATCAACATTTTCTTTGTATTTTTCACGCATGCCATTTAAAGTTTCTAAAACTTCTTCTTTAGTAACCTTAACAGTTTCTTTTTTAACACCTAAACCAGTATATTTACCTAATTTAACTTCAGGTTTTAAAGTTAACGTGAATTTAAATTCAACATACTCGTCAGTAACTGCATTAATACCTAATTCAGGTTGTGCAACTATTTTTAAATCACCATTATCTTTTAACATTTTTTCATAAGCTGAATCAATACATAATTCTGCTGCTGGAGTGTATAAAGATAACATTCCATACTTTTTAATAAAAACATCTTTAGGTGCTTTTCCAGGTCTGAAACCATCAATTTTAGCTTTTTTGTTTTCACTTTTAAAAGCTTTATCTAAAGCGTCAGTCCACTCTTTTCCATCTATTTTAATTATAATTTCTTTTTCCATAAATCCTCCTTGAATACATTAAATAGTATAACTTATTTAACATTAAAAATCAAGTATTTATATAAAAAAAACAAGATATAAAATCTTGTTTAAAACCAAACTGCAAATAAAATTGCTCCAGCTGCAAGTAACAACCCTGCAACCCAAAATGTTTTAACTATATCAGCTTCTTGCCAACCTAGTTTTTCAAAATGATGATGCAAAGGTGTCATTAAAAATAATTTTTTTCTTCTAAATTTTAAAGACAAGTATTGTAAAATACAAACTAAAGTTTCAACAATAAATACTCCAGATATAACAATAAATGTTAATTCATGTTCACTAATAATGGCAACAGCTGCTAAAGTAGCCCCTAATGCCAATGACCCTGTATCACCCATAAACACCCTAGCAGGATGTGAATTAAAGAACAAAAATGCTATTAACGAACCTACTAAAATAAAACAAAATATTCCTAAATCTTCATGACCCTCTAATCCTTGGTTAGCAAACACTATCATTCCTAAAGCAGTAAAAGCAATCGCTGCAAGGCCACTAGCTAAACCGTCTAAACCATCAGTGATATTAACAGCATTACTACTTGCAACCACCATGAATAATATAAATACAGCGAAGAACCAACCTAAATCAAATTGCATTCCTAAAGTATCAAACGCCAACACTGTATCTCTTCCACTCATCATTAAAATAGCAAAAAAGATACTAACTATAACTATTTGACCAATTAACTTTTGAATGGCAGTTAATCCAATATTATTTTTTCTTTTTATAATTAAATAATCATCAATAAACCCCAACAATCCATGTGATAAAAAGACAAATAAGATTAAAAATAAATTATAATTAAATTCTAACTTATCAAATAACAGCAACATAATTACTGTTAGTACAGTTGGAATTATAAATAATAAACCACCCATAGTTGGGGTTCCTTGTTTTTTCTTATGACTATCAACAAACACACTTACTGTTTGTTTTACTTTTAATTTTTTTAATATCGGTATCATTATTAAACCAGCTACAATTGTTAACATAAATCCAATCATAAATACCGATATAGCTTTTGCTAATACTAACACTTTATCATCTCCTATATATATTTCATAACTATTTCTTTATCATCAAAATGTATTTTTTTATTTTTTATAATTTGGTAATCTTCATGTCCTTTACCAAGCACTAATAGTATATCATTTTTATCAAGTAATTGTATACCTTTTTTAATAGCAATTTCACGATTTATTTCAGTCTCATAATTACTAACAGTTAATTTATTAACAATATCTTTTAATATATCTGATTTCTTTTCAAACCTCGGATTATCAGAAGTAAATATAACATAATCACTATATTTAGTAGCAATATCACCCATCATAGATCTCTTACTTTTGTCCCTATTTCCCCCACAACCAACTATCGTATAAATATTATTCACATCAAGCTCTTCAACAGTTTTTAAAACATTTTCTAAAGCATCAGGTGTATGGGCATAATCAATAATAATTGTATTATCACCATAACTAATTTGTTCAAATCTTCCCTTAGGAGCAATAAGTTCATTAACAATACCATCATCAAGACCTAACTGTTCTAAAACAGCAATTACAACACACATATTATATAAGTTATGTTTCCCAATTAAATTAATATTATAAGTTTTTTCATTTAATTTAAATTTAGTTTTATTTAAATTTAATTTATAATCACAAATCTTATAATTACAATCTGAAAAACCATATGTTATACTATTTTCTCTAATAAAATAATCACTATATAAATCATCAACATTAACAAACGTCTTATCACTTACCATATCAAATAACTTTAATTTAGAATCTAAATAATCTTCCATAGTTAAGTGAAAATCCAAATGATCACGAGTTAAATTAGAAAAAATACCATATTTAAACACTAAACCCTTAACTCTATCTAATTTTAAACTATGACTACTAACTTCCATAACTACATGAGAAATACCATTTTTCTTACACTCAAGTAACATTTCATAAATAGCTAAAATATCCGGAGTTGTATTACTTATATCCCTTACTTTATCTTCCATATAAAAACCAATTGTTCCAATATAGCCAGTTTTAATACCACTCATATTCAAAGCTTGATATAATAAAAAACAAGTAGTAGTTTTTCCATTAGTTCCAGTCATTCCAATTAAATTAATATCCTTAATATCATCATAATAATTATTATATAAATATTCAACTAAATACTCATGAGTATCAGCAACAATTAAAGTATCAACACTATAATCACCATATTCACAAATAATCAAAGACGCCCCTTTTGAAATAGCATCTTCAATATAATCATGTCCTTTACCGATAGCAATAAAAATATCACCTTTTTTAACTTTTAAAGAATTATCTTTAATCATAATAAAACACCTCACAATATCTTATGAGAATGTTTTATTTTGGGTATTAACACTTACTTTTTATATAATCATTTACTATATCTTTTTCAATAAAAGGTTCTTTTTCATGCTTTTCATTAATTAAAACTTCTTCATGACCATGACCTAGAATTAATAAAGAATCATTTTCTTTTAATAAATCAATTCCTCTATAAATAGCTTCCTTACGATTAGTTATAATCTCGTAATTATCACCATCAAGTCCCACTAACATATCTTTAATAACATTCATAGGATCTTCAGAAAATATGTGATCATTCGTAACAATAGCTAAAGTTGAATTATCAACTGCAGCTTGCATCATCCCACTTCTTCTTCCAATATCTCTGTTACCTCGACAACAAAAAACTGTATAAGTATTACCTTCAGTTAAATCTCTAACCGAAGAAACAACTTTTTCTAAACCATCAGGTGTATGAGCGTAATCAATATAAATATTATTAGTACCATATTTGATACGATCAACTCTCCCATAAGGAGCGCTTAATTTTTTAATAACTTGTTTAATCTCATTATATTTATAACCTAAATCCTTTAAAATATAAATAGCTGGAACTAAATTATAAATATTATATTCAGCAATTAAACCAGTACTATAAACTTCATCATTTAATTTAAATTCAGATTTATCTAAACTTAAATTCAAATCACTAATTAATAAATCACCTTTTTTTCCAAAAGTAATATTATTATTATCTAACATAAATCTTTTATAATAACTATCATCACTATTAATTAAAGCTTTACCATTTTCTTTTAAATTTTTAAATAATATTTTTTTAGCTTCAACATAATTATCATAATTACCGTGAAAATCCAAATGATCACGCGTTAAATTAGTAAAAATAGCATAATCAAACTTAATTCCAAATAATCTATTTTCAAATAAACCATGACTACTACATTCTAAAGAAATATATTTATGACCCTTATTATAAGCATCCAATATAAGTTCATAAGTATCACAAATATCAGGTGAAGAATTAGGTAAGTAACACACCTTTCCCTCTTTTAAGAAATAACCAATAGTTCCAATTAAAGCACAATCTAAACCAATATAATTTAAAGCTTCATAAATTAAATGTGTAGTAGTTGTTTTACCATTAGTTCCAGTTACCCCAAAAATAACAAGTTCATCTAAATATATTTTATAATTATCTACTAAATAATCATTTAAATATTTCCTTGTATCATCAACAATAATCGTTTCCACACTATACTCACCATGATTAGCTACAATTAAAGAAGCACCATTAGAAATAGCTTTTTCAATATAATCATGACCATCACCCAAAGCCGTTTTTAAAGCAACAAATATATCACCTTTTTTAACTTTTCTCGAATCAGTTTTAATATTAAATTTCATATTTGCCCTCCTTAAAATAAATCAATAATTTGATCTAATTTATTTATAACTTTAAACCCTTTATCTTTAGTTAAATCCTCAGAAAATTGAATTCCAATTCCCCCAGTTTCTTCCCAATCTTTCAAATTTCCAGAATAATCATCTATTAAAATAGCATCTTTTGATATACAAACTTTATTCTTAGCCACTTCCCTTGGCACTGGAATAATTGTAATATCACTTTGAAACTTTCTAATATAATTTATTTTAGCCACTGCCTCATCAATTGAATTAACATGCGTTAAAATAGCTACGTTAAACTTTTTACTTTCAATAATCTCATTAATACAATTAAAACTATCGTTAATAATAGGCGTCAAAGATAAAATTTGTTTCCAATTTAAATTAGAAAAAAATTCTTGCATCTTATAAGGATTTTCCTTATCAACACCCAAACGTGATAACATATCATAAGTTACCTTGATAGAATCAACAACAACTCCATCGAAATCTATATATAAATTTTTCATTTTACACCTCTAAAGGTTATTATAACACACTTTTAATTATTATTTAAAGATTCTATCGCTTTTATTACAGCAATTTTCCCATAATTATACGTTAAACCACCTTGTTGATACGCAATATAAGGTTCTCTTAAAGGTCCATCACAAGAAATCTCAATTGATGAACCTTGCGTAAAAGAACCAGAAGCCATAATAATCTTATCATCATAACCAGGCATATCAGATGGCATAATTAAAACATTATTATCAATAATAGAACCAAATTGAATACCTTGGCAATACTTAATTAACTTACTTTCATCATTAAAAATAATACTTTGAACAATATCAGCTCTTTTTTCATTATATAAAGGACTCACATTATATCCTAAATCTTTCATAACCTTAGCAGTAAATACAGCCGTTTTCAAACTACTAGCCACTACTGAAGGTGCGAAATACAAACCTTGCATAAATAACTTATTCATATTAAATGAAGGACCTATTTCCTTACCACAACCAGGAGCAGTTAACCTCTCAGCTATTTTATTTATATAATCTTTTTTACCAACAACATAAGCCCCACTAGTGGCAATACCACCACCTAAATTTTTAATTAAAGAACCAACAGCTATATCACAACCAATTTCAATTGGCTCTTTTTTATCAACAAATTCACAATAACAATTATCAACCATAATAACAACATCTTTATTAATATCTCTAATAAACTTAACAACCTTTTCTAACTTAGAAATAGTTATACTTTCCCTATCAGAATATCCTCTAGATCTTTGAATAGTTACCATTTTAATATTTTCTAAATTCTTTTTTATTAAATCATAATCAAAATCATTATTTAATAAATCAATTTGTTTATATGAAATACCATATGCATCTAAAGAACTATCATTTTTTCTAATTCCAATAACTTCATCTAAAGTATCATAAGGTTTTCCCGTTATACTAAGTAAAGTATCACCCGGTCTTAATATTCCAAATAAAGTAATAACCAAAGCATGAGTCCCAGAAATTATTTGACTTCTAACTAAAGCATCCTCACTTTTAAAAATATCAGCATAAACACTTTCAATAACATCTCTACCACTATCTCCATAACCATAACCAGTTGAAGTATTAAAGTGATATTCAGAAACATTATTTTTTTTAAAAGCTTCATAAACCTTATTAGTATTAAACATCTCAACATCTTCAATATCATCAAATTGTTTTTTAATTTCTTTTTCTATATCTTTTATATTAACCACGTAAACCACCATCTATCTTAATAACTGTTTTATTTATATAACTAGCATTAACTAAAAATAATATAACTTCCCCTATTTCTTCAGTAGAAGCAAATCTATTCAACAATATTTTATCCAATTGTTTCTGTTTAAAAGAAACATCTATATCCTCGTTTTTTAAAGTATCTATCCACCCTGGAGCAACTGTAACAACCCTAATTTTAGGCGCAAATAAATCAGCCAAATTATTAGTTAAAGATATTATACCCGCTTTTGACATATCATAATCCATACTTTCCGGATAATTATTATCAATCCCATTATTCGAAGAAACATTTATAATAACGCCACTATCCATTTTTTTAGTAGCTTCTCTACTAACTAAATAAGTTCCAATCAAATTAACGTCAATTACTCTTTTAACTGTATTAATATCTTTTAAATAAAATAAATCATCATCACAATAAGCAGCATTATTAATTAAAACATCAACATTATCAATATCACTAAACATATCAATAACGTCTTTTTCTTTACTAATATCACATCTTTTTATTATCACATTAACACCATATAAAGAATTAATCTCATTTTTTAATTTTAAAATATTTTCTTCATTACTAAAATAATGCAGAATTAAATCATAATTATTTCTAGCAAACAATAAACTTAAATCATAACCTAAATCACCACTTGCCCCTGTAATTAATACTGTTTTTCTTTTATTTTCCATAAAATCACCACCAACATTATATCATTATTTAAATAATTTTTTAAATATTTTTATAAAAAAATAAAAAAAATTGTTGACATAGAAACAATTTTAATGTAAAATTAATAGTGCTTAACAAGTTTTTGTTAATTATATAATTTATGCGCGAGTGTAGTTTAATGGTAGAACCTCAGCCTTCCAAGCTGACTACGTGAGTTC
>CAYJJY010000011.1:20175-23848 GCA_964370615.1 uncultured Muribaculaceae bacterium | reverse complement strand
AGTCTATGAAATATAATAAAAAGGGATTTACATTAATTGAATTATTAGCTGTTATTATTATTTTAGCTATAGTTGCTTTAATAGCAACACCAATAATTTTAAATGTAATTGAAGAATCTAAAGAATCAGCTAACATGTCGCAAGCTGAAATTCTATATTCTGGAGCTCAGACTTTATATGCACGAGGTTTACTTGATGAAAACTTAAATAGTAAGTTTAATGGAACTGAAGAATTATATAGTTTATTAGAGACAACAAATGAGAAACCTGAGTATGGGACATTAAAAATAGATAGTAGTGGTAAAATAATGTTTGCTACTTATATTGACGGTTTTTGTTATAGGACTGTTGAGGGAGAAAGTGTTTTACAAGTAGAAGAAATAAAAGAACCTTTAGATTGTGCCCCTAAATCACAATTTTTAGAGGTAGCATTAAACGGTAATGAACCAATATTAAATAATGATTTAATACCGGTTGTTATTTCAAGTGATGGTATTGTTACTGTTGCTGATACAAGTGAAGAATGGTATAACTATAATTCTAAATTATGGGCTAATGCTGTCACATTAAAAAATGACATGGAAGTTACTGTCGGGATGACATTAACAAACGATGATATACAGAGTTATTATGTATGGATTCCAAGATATGAATATAAATTATTTGATGTTGACAATAATGAAAGTGATACTGGACAAGAACAAGAAATCGAAATTAAATTTGTTGGTACAAATTCAAAAAAAGAATTAATAACTGAAGTTGGTGAGTGGTACACACATCCGGCATTCACAATTGATGATGGAATAACAAAAACTGAAATTTCAGGATTCTGGATAGGAAAATTTGAAGTAACAGGAACAACAACTAATCCCAATATAAATCCACAATTAAATTATTTATCAGTTGCTGCAGAGCAATACCCAGACATAATTAAAATCATGGATGATCACATTGAAAATAGTACACACACAATGATTAATACTTATGAGTGGGGTGCAGTAGCGTACTTATCGCACAGTAAATATGGAATAAATAAAGAAATGATAAAAAGTACAGATGGAAAAGTATATATAAATAATGGAGATTCTAGTACAACTGGGAACATATCTGGTGTCTATAATATGGCAGGAAGTGCTTGGGAATTAGTTCAACCTACAATATATGGATATCACAACAATAAATATGGTGATGCTACTTACGAAGTATCAGGATGGTATTCTGACGTTGCCATAGATGCAAGAACTTGGAGTATCCGAGGTGGAACATACGAAGATAATCATAATGCAAGTATATTTTCATATGCTGATAGCACTGGTACATCAATACACTATAATAGTGGAACAAGAGCTATTATGAAACTAATAAATTAATTCACAGTGTTGTGAGTTTTTTTATTTTTCATACTCCTTTTCAAAATATAAAATAATTGATTCAGAATATTAAACATCACTTTAAGACTAAATGCAAGTTTTAAAATTAAATATTAAAAAGTTGCATTTACCTCTTTAAGTAATACCTTTTTTAAAGAAAGTATCTTAATGATACTTTTTTTGTTATAATGTATTTAAGGTTTATTTAAGGTTTATTTGTTAAACTTGTTTAAATGGAGGTGTTTTATGAAAGTATTACTTGTAGAAGATCAGAGGCATATGGCTTATGCAATTGAACATTTTTTGTCTAAAAATAAAATTACTGTCGATATTGTTTTTGATGGTGAATCAGGTTTAGAATATGCTTTATCATCTAGTTATGATGTTATTATTTTAGATGTTATGTTACCTAAAATAGATGGTTTTACTATTTTAAAAAAATTAAGAGAAGAGCATGTTATGACTCCAGTAATTATGTTAACAGCAAAAGGAGAAATTGATGATAAGTTATATGGATTTGAGAATGGGGCTGATGATTATCTGACTAAACCTTTTGAATCAGAGGAATTATTAGCGCGTATTAAATCTTTATTTAGAAGAAATGGGGATATTGTATCTAATATTTTAGAGTATAAAAATATTAGTTTGAATTGTGAAAATTTATTATTAAAATGTGGTGAGAAAAGTTATACTTTAACTGTAAAGGAATCACAAATTTTAGAAATGTTTTTGAAAAAGCCAGAAGTTATTGTAGCTAAGGAAGTTATTTTAAGTAAATTATGGAGTTATGATAAGATTGTTTGTGATAATAATGTGGAAGTATATATTTCTTTTTTGAGAAAGAAACTAGATAGTTTTGATACTGGTGTTAAGATTAAAACTGTTCGTGGTATCGGATATAAGCTAGTTAGTGATTCTTATGTTTAAAAGTTTAAAAAAGAGATTTATTATTCTTAATATGGTTATTATTTCATTTGTAATGATTATTTCTTTTTCAGTTATTTATGGTTTAACTTATGTTAATACTTATAATACTGCTTTAGAAAATATTAAAAGATCAGAATTAAAAATTTTTAATAATATTAGAAATCCTTTTGAAGAAAATGAAGAATATGATGAAGAGATTACTTCATTTAGGTTATATTTACATGAAGATTTTTCTTTAAGTCAAATTTCATCAGAGCTAGAAATTTCTGATGATGTTTACTTTAATATTGTTGAAGGTATTAAAAATACGGAAGAATTAACTGGAATTATTGAAATTGAAGATAAAAAATATCTTTACAGTGTAACACAAATACCTAAAGATGGTATTCATCATGAAATTTTTGAGGAAAGTTTTTATCGAGTTGAGTTTATGAATGTTAATGATGTTTTTAATACTTTAAATTTATTATTGATTATTTTGATAACAGTTGGCTTAGTTGTTTTAGTTATAATTTATTTTATAAGTTTGTATTTTGCTAATAAAGCAATTAAACCTTTAGAAATAATATGGAATAAACAAAAACAATTTGTAGCAGATGCTACTCATGAACTTAAGACGCCTATTACAATTATAAACGCTAATGTTGATGCAATTAAATTAAATAAAGAAGACTTAGTAAGTGAGCAGTTTAGATGGTTGGATTATATAAAAAAAGAAACTTACGGAATGAATAAACTTATTAATGAGTTATTAACATCGGCCAAGGCTGATGAGGAGAAATATGAATTAGTTAGTTGTAATATATCAGAGGTTGTAAGTGATGTAGTGTTAACATTTGAAACAGTAATCTTTGAAAAAAACATTAAGTTAAAAACTAATGTTGAAAAAGATATTACATTTAATACTGATGTTTCTAAATTAGAACAAGTAATTAAAATTTTAATTGATAATGCTATTAAGTATAATAAGAATAATGGTTATTTAAATATTAGTTTAAAAAAGATTAAAAAAAATATTTATATAACAGTTGAGAATAGTGGTGTTGGAATTTCTCGTGATGAGATAGACTTAGTATTTGAGCGTTTTTACAAAAGCGATAAATCAAGAAGTGATAATAGTTATGGGTTAGGTTTATATATAGCTAAAACAATTGTTACTAAATTAGGTGGGAAATTATTATTAGATAGTGAAGTAAATAAAAAGACAACTTTTACAATTAAATTGTAAGTTGTTTTTTTTTAAGTTTCTATTAAGATTTGTAATATATAATTAAATTAAGAAAGGAGAATTATTATAAGATTTAAAAATTAAAATTAAAAATTTAAGTTTCTATTAAGATTTGTAATATATAATTAAATTAAGAAAGGAGAATTAT
>CAYJJY010000011.1:0-20075 GCA_964370615.1 uncultured Muribaculaceae bacterium | reverse complement strand
TATAAGGTTAAGAGTTAAAAAAGATGAGTTAATTTAATATAGAATGTTATTAAGTAAAGGGTGATTATTATGTTAGAAGGTACAACGTATACAGGTAAATATGTTGTATTTTTGTTTGATGTTTAAATTTATGGTATAATTTATATAGGTGATATAATGAAATATGAAAATTTAAGTAAGGGTGCTTTAAAGTGTATGTATGTAGCAACTTTTATAGGTACTTTAATTGGTATGATAATTACATTTAGTGGTTATTTTATAGGATTGAATAATTTTGGTGATGGATATAAATTACTTTTATTAATTGTAACTATTATAGTGAGTTTGGTTTTAATTGCTAATTTGATTTTCGCACCTCATTTTAGATTCAAAAGATATAAGTATTTGATTAATGAAGAAAAGATTGATGTTATTGAAGGATTTATATGGAAAAAAAGAATAATTGTTCCTATTTCACGAATTCATAAAATAACATTAAATCGTGGTCCAATTGACACGATGTTTGGTTTATCTAAGGTTACTTTAACTACTGCTGGTGGTGAGGCTGTGATTAGGTTTTTAAAATTAGATCAGGCTGAATTTATTGCTGATAAATTAAAAGATAAAGTTAATGAGGTTGTAGGGGATGATGTTTAATGAAGGAATATTCTTTTAAAAACCATTTTTCTTCAATTATCGAAGATGTTCTTAAATTTATTTGGACAATTTTGATTTCAATTTTATTAATAGTAATTGAGATATTTAGTGATGAGTTTAATGGTGTGGGATTTTATGAGGTTTTGATTGTTATTGGTATTATTTTATTAGTTTTTGGAATTGCTTTTTTAATCTTTTTCATCAAATGGAAAAAAACAACTATTTTTATTACTAGTAATTCGATATTGATGGATAGAAAGACTATTTATAGAAAATCTATTGATATTAAATTAAAAAATATATCAACTGTTGATATTTCTCAAAATTTAATTGAAAAATTATTTAAGACTGCTCGAGTACAAATTGATATTAATTCAATTGCTACTGCTGGTGTGAATGATTTGAAAATTATTTTAAAGTATGATGATGCTTTGGAGTTTAGAAAATATCTTCTTAAATTAATTAATAAGTATGAAGATACTGGTAATACCAAAATTACGTTAGAAAAATATGATTACAGTTATTCTTTTAAAAGTATAATTAGGCATATAGTATTTAGTTATAATCCGGTTTTATTACTTGTATTATTAGTTACTTATTTTCCAATAGTTATATATGCTGATTTTGGTAGTAGTTCTTATTTGTTGGGTCTATTAATTATTTTAGTTCCAGCTTTATTTGGTAGTATTACTAATTTGTTTAAGTTTTATAATTTCAAGGTAAAAAAAGATGATGATAAAATTTTAATTTCTTATGGTTATTTTACTAATAAAAAGTATACTTTACCTCTTAACAAGATTAGTGGTATTAAGATAAATCAACCCTTGTTTGCTAGAATGTTAAAACTTTATAGTGTTGAGGTTATAAATATAGGGTATTCAGATGATGAAAATCCTGTTTCTTTGTTATTACCACTTGAGAGCTTTGATAAAACTTCAGAAAAATTAAATTTTTTGTTTCCTGATATTGATATAAAATCAAATGAGGATAATCAATCTTTAAAAGCTATTTATGCTTTTTTAATCGATAATTTTATTTGGTTTTTATGTACTGTAACTATAGGTTTTATATTTAATATTTATGTTGGATTTATATTTATAATATTGTGGTTTAGTGCAACTACTTTAAGTTATATTACTAAAAAATTAAGTTTTGATGATAAGTATCTTTACATTACGAATGGTGTTTTTAATAAGTGTAAGATCATATGTGAAATTAGAAAGATTCAGTTAATTACTTTGAAAAAAAATATTTTTATTGAAAAATTCAATTTAAATAAAATGATTATTGGTTTACAAGCTAATCTTATTAATATGGTTCATTATACTGGTTATTTTGATAAAAATAAATTTAATCGTGTTATAGAAATATATGAAAAAAAATAATTCATCTTAATTGATGAATTTTTATTTTAATAATTTCATTGATTTATAGCATTCTTCCATTTTTGATTGGTTAAGATATATTTGTCTTTCTATGGTTAATAAAGTTTCTTCGATGTATTTATTTATAATTTCGTTTGATGGTTTAATAGAAAATTCAGCTACTATTTTTCTAAATGTTTTTCTTTTATCTAGAGTAGTTATTGCTTCAGACGTATAGATAGCTGGAATTTTTGTCGGAATCATTATTTTTGATTTATTAGATAAATACCACATTTGAGTGGATTTTAAAATACGAGCTAATCTTGTATTGCCATCGTGAAAACATTGATAGGATGATACTAATAATTCTATTAATAAGGGGTTTATGAATATATCTTCTTTATTTGTTATAGTTTCTTTATTGTATAAATTTAATATGTTTTCTAATGCTTTTTTTATGTCTTGATGATGTAGGGGAATATAATCGATTACTGATGTTCCATTTTCACTTTTTAAAACACAGTAATTATCATTTGTTCTATAGCCTATTAATTCATTGGTTTTAGATAAACCTTTAAATAAATAGTGATGAATTTTACAAATGTCATTAATATCTAGTTGTTTATATTCTTTTAAATTTTGAGCTAATCTTGATGCGGATGGGGCACTTTCATTTAAAATCATTTCTATAAAAAATTCACTAATTCCCTCAACATTTTGGTTAGCTATGATTTCTTTTCTTCGTAAATTTTCTAAAAAAGGTAGTTTATATTCTTCTAGTTTGTCTAATAATTTAATGTAATTTTGATATAAGATAATTATGTCTTCAATCAAAAATTTGTTATCATCATTTATTTTTAAATTTTGTATGTTTTCTATTATATTTAAGTTTACTTGTTTATGGTTAGTTACTGCTTCCATGTTAGTCTCCTTTTGTGTATATTATTTTATGTTATTTTCTATTTATTGTCAATATTTAAGGTTTGTTTAAGGTTTATTTTTTATACTTGTTATGGAGGTAAAGATATATGTTTAAAAATATGTTTAAAAGAGCTTGGTTAAATATTGTGCGTAAACCAAGTAAATCTATTATATTATTTATAATAATGTTTGTTATGGCTAATTTAGTTTTGGCGTCATTATCTATATCTAATGCAGTGGATGAAAGTACAAAATATGCTATGGAGAGTATAGGTGGTGAGGTTTACTTAAATGTTGACATGGAGCAAATGAGAGGTGAAATGTCAAAGGGACTATCAGGTGGAACTAGTGGTTTTGGTGATATGACTGGTGTATTTGATATGGACTCTTTAATTGGTATGCGCCCGAGTACTAATTTAGAAATGATTAATAATATTAGTTCATCTTCATATATAGTTGATTACAGTTATAATGTTACTGTAAGTGGTACAGCTAATTATACTCTATATGAGAGTGATGAGGCTTATGGTCGAAATATGAGAAGTGGGGGAATTACTGGTGTAAATTCGTATGCTTTTATTGACGAGGTTGAAAATAATATTATTTCGATTACTGATGGTACTTATTTTGATGAATCTACGGATAATGGAGTTATGATTTCTTATGAGGTATCATTATTAAATGGATTTGTAGTTGGAGATATGATTTCTTTTTATCATTCAGAAACTGAAGAATTAATTGAATATGAAATAATTGGTATTTTTAGTGCTAATAGTGAAGGTTATGAAAATAACGTTTATATGAATATTGAAAGTGCATCTAGATTAATGACTGAAGAGCAGTATAATAATGGTGATTTTAGTGTTAATAATGTTGTTTACTATTTAAGTAATCCTGAGGATAGTGAAGCATTTATTAATGAGGCAAATGGGAAGTATGATTTTGAAGAATTAGGTTTGATTCTTGATATTGATATGACTACTTATGAGCAAATGGCTGGACCAATAGAATCGGTTGGTGGATTTGCTGATAGTATTTTAATTGCTGTTATTATAGCATCAGTATTAATAGTGACTTTAATTATTAATAATAGTATCAAAGATAGAAAATATGAGATGGGTGTTTTAATGAGTTTAGGAGCACCTAAGAAAAATATTATTGGACAAATTTTAATTGAACTGTTAGTTGTTGCTACAGTAGGTTTTATATTATCAATTGGTACTAGTTCAATAATCGCTAATGGTATTTCTGATTCTTTACTTGAAGATCAATTAACTATGAGTGAGGAAGTTTCTGAAAATAATTTTGGTCGACCTCAGGTGGGTGGTAACATGACTAGACCAGGTAATAGTTTAAATAGTGATGTTGAAGTTATTGAAGATATAAACGTTTCAATTACTGTTGTTGAATATAGTTTATTATTTGTAATAGGTTACTTAGTATTGTTCATATCAATGATTATACCTGTTGTTAATATTATGAAATATGAACCAAAAACAATTTTAACAGGGAGGGAATAATGAATAAGTTAGAGGTAAAAAAATTAAAATATTCTTATTTAGATGGAAATAAACAAAACCACGTATTAAAAGGTGTGGATTTGGAATTTAAAAGCGGTAACATGTATGCTATAGTAGGAGAATCTGGAAGTGGTAAAACAACTTTAATTTCTTTGTTATCAGGATTAGAGGCATTACAAGAGGGTGATATAGTATATAATGATGAGAGTATAAAAAAGATTACTACAGCTAAGTTTAGATTGAAATATGTAAATATTGTATTTCAATCATATAATTTAATTAATTATATGACTGCTCGAGAAAATGTTTTGGTTAGTATTGATTTTGCAGGAATTAATAAGTCTAGTAATTATGCTTATGAAGTCTTGGATTCAGTTGGAATTGATAAAGAAAAAGCTGATCGTTTAGTGTTGAAATTATCAGGTGGTGAACAGCAAAGGGTAGCTGTAGCTAGAGCTTTAGCTTCGGAAGTTCCTATTATTGTTGCTGATGAACCAACTGGAAATTTAGATGAGGATACTGAGAAAAAAGTCATGGATTTATTTAAACAGATGGCACGAGATGGAAAAATTGTTATAATTGTTACCCATTCAAAAAATGTAGCTGCTTATGCAGATAAGGTTTATAAAATGAAAAAAGGTTTAATTGATTAATGTTTTTTACTATTATTTTTATTAATAATAGTTTTTTTTGTTTAAATAATTATAATTTGTGTTATAATTTATTTATAATAGTAAAGGATTTGTTGTATGTTTACAAAGATGTTTGATGATACGAAGTTAAATGTTATGGAATTATATTCTAAATATTTAAAAAATAAAGATATAGTAAATTATGTAAATAACATTAATTTACACACTAAAAATGAGTTGGAATTTTTAAGAAAAAATTTTAATAATATAAATAATGAAGAAGAATTTTTAAAAAATTATGTTTCTAATTTTGTTTCTAAAGTTTCTATGTTAATAGTTTCTGAGTATGGTGATTTGATTTTAGAAAAAAGAAAAAATAATTTAACTTCTTTAAATGTTGTTGTTATAAATGATAAAGATGTAAAAAACGATGTTTATGTTTCTAAAAATAAATTAACGCTTAATTTATATTATGTTAAAGGTAATGATATATATGAAAAGATAATAAATATTAAAGGTGTTTTAGTTTATGAATTATTTCATGTTGTTATCAATTTATATAATAGTAAAGTTTATGATGTTAGTGTTCATTTAGAAAAAGAAATAATTTCTGTTAATCATATGATTGGTTATATTTTAAATGAGGGCTTTATTTCAAAAATAGTTAGTGAATTTTGTACTAAATTTAAGATTTATAATGTTTTAAATATTACTAATATAGCTAATATGCGAATTGTTAATTATATTTTAAATAGAAATAAAAATGTTGTTAATATGGTCTTTAAAGATACTTGTGAGGAAATTTTAAATGTGTTACCAAAAGAAGAAATTTTAACTTATTTAAAAGAAGAAGCTAAGTGTGTTGCTTTAAAAATAAAAAAAATAGTTTTAGATGATATTAAGGATGTTGTTGTAAAAAGTAAGGAAGAAGAAATAATTGTTCCTGATAGTGATAATACTTGTGATTTAGAGAGTTTAATTAAATATTGTGATTCTAAAAATATTGTTATTGTTGATTATTTTAATAAAGATAAAGATTTATTAAAAATCCCTTTTATTGATATTTCTTATAATCCGAAAACTTTAAATTATATTTGTTGTATTTTGAGTAATCTTCATGATAGAGGTTATGCATTTATGTATAATAAATCATTAGATGGTAAATCTTTTTTTAAAGTTGAGGATCAAAAAAAAGGTTTAGATTCTAGATTGTTTTTAGATTTAAATATCAGTTTAAGAAAGTATGATAGTAAAGTTAATTATTTTGAAATTTTACCGGCTGATTTGAAGAAGTTTTTTGAACTTAGTGTTGCTGTTGAGCGTGATGATTTTATTGAGGCTAATGGAGATTCTAAATATTTTCGTTTATCATTTTTATTTAATAATGGTAAATATCAATATGAGTTATTAACACATGATTCTTATTATACAAAACTTGCTTTGAAATTAGGTTTTAATATTAATGAAAATAATTTTATTCCTAAACTAGAATTGATTGTTGATAATAGACAAGAAGGTAATGAGGTTTTGTCGCTTCTTATTAATAAAATTAAAGAGTATGTGACTTGGGCATAAAAAAAAGTAAATTTATTTACTTTTTTAGTTGTTTTTTTATTGGCATATAAGCACATAATACCATTGGAATACTAAATATAACCATCCAAATTAATGGATTAGCGTAATTTAAAAATGGTAAAATATCATACATAAAAGGTGGGAATGAATCGCTAAAAATATAATTTGTTTCAAATATTAGGTTAAATGTAAAAGCTATTGCATAAACAATTACTGAGTATATGATAAAATTTTTTATACCTTTTAAATTAACTTTATATTCTGATACGACTAGGGTATAAAAACAGCTTATTAATAATAAATGATGACTTAGTAATAAAAGAATAAAATCATACCTGTCATATCCAACTGATGTATCTTGAAATATTACAACGGATATTGTACAGAAAAATATAGCGTAATATAAAAAGTTAAATATTTTTTCTTGTTTAGTAAAAACCATATAACTATATAATAAACCTGTTATGTAACAATATTGAAGTGGTAAATGGATTCCAATATCAAAATTATTTGTTAGGAGTGCTCCTAGTGTTGAAATGATTAAATTTATTATTATAATAATAGCGGCTATTTTATCAAGTGGGATATTTTTTAGAGTTGATTTGTTTTTATAGATTAAAAATATACTTAAAATGGTTATTAAGATTGTTATAATATGAATTATTCCTAAGAATTGCATTTCCATATTACTGGTTGTTCCAAAATAGTAGTTCATGTTACCTCCGTTATTTTATTAATTATATCATAGTTATTTGTTTGAGTAAATGCTTCTTATATGTTATAATTTATAAGGATTAAGATTGGGATGATAACTATGAAAATACTTAGTATTAGACAGCCTTGGGCTAGTTTAATTGTTAATGGATATAAGGAGTATGAGTTTAGGTCATGGAATACTAAATTTAGAGGTGAATTTTTAATTCATGCTTCTTTAACAATTGAAAAGGATGCAATAAAAAGATTTTTAGATTATAACTTAGATTTTAAAACTGGTTGTATTATTGGAAAAGCGATTATTACAGATAGTATTTTGGTTACAGAAACTTTTGAGAATGAGTTGATAGCTAAAAATCCTCTTGTTTATAAAATAGAAAAAGGGCGTAGTGGTTATGCCTTTAAATTAGAAAATATTATGAAATTTGAAGAAACAATTCCTTATAAAGGACAACTCGGTTTTTTCAATTATGAAGGGTGAGATTATGATAGATTTACATATGCACACTAATTGTTCTGATGGTAGTGATAGTACTTTAGAATTATTAAAAAAAGCTTCTTTGAAAGGTTTAGATATAATTTCAATTACTGATCATGATTCTTGTGAAGCATATATTCAATTAGAAAGTTTAGATAATCCTTTTAAAGGAAAGATTATAAATGGTATTGAAATAACTACTTCGTTTTTAGGGTATAGGATTGAAGTATTAGCATATAATTTTAAAGATTATAAAAAGGTTCATGATAAATTTAGTTCGATTAAAAATTTGAATTGGGATGATATTTATACAAATTGTAGACTTGAATTATTATCTAGAATAAAAAAACTTGGTTTATCTTATGATGATTATTTTGAAAAAAATTTATTAATAAGACAATATGAAACTAAATTATATAAGTCTTTAGAAGATAACAATTCTAATTTAAAAGAAGTATTAAAAGATGAATATTGTGAAAGAGCATCATTATTTTTTAGAAAATGTGTGTCTAATCCGGATAGTTATTTTTATTTAGATTATTCTACTTATAATCACGATTTAAATGATCTTTTAGATTTTATGAAAAAAGAAGGAGCTTTGGTTTTTTTAGCTCATCCATTTTCATATGGTTTTAGTGATGTAGATGCTTTTATTTCAAGACTTTATGATGAGATGAAGTTAGATGGTATTGAGGTTTATCACTCTTATGTTTCAAAGGAAGAAATTGAGTATTTAAATGAGTTTGCTTTTAAAAGAAATTTACTTAGATGTGGTGGGACTGATTACCATGGTGATTTTAGACCAGAATTAGAATTGGGTTTTTTATTTAAAAGTAAATTAAAAGTTGATTCAGAAATTTTAAAAGATTGGATTTGATTTTATGAAAGTTAGTTTATTTATATTGTGTTGTTTAATTTTAACTGGTTGTGGTAAAACTAAAGATTTAGAATGTAGTTTAGAGATTAGTAATGATTCTGATGAACTGGAATTATCAGTTTATAGTTCTTATACATTTGATGGTAAGAATTTAATTGAAGCGGTTATGACTACTAAAACAAAAGCAAATACTAAAAGTAGTGGTTCAAGTTGTCAATATTTTGAATCAGAAGTGGGTGTTTTGTGTGAAGAGAAAATTGAGGATGATTATCTTGTTTTTACAGTCAATATTGATGGTTTAGAAGCTAGTGAAGAGTTTTTAATTAGTTCTAATTTAAATTATGAATATGAAGAGTTGAAGAATGTTTATGAAAATGTTGGGTATAAATGTGTTGAGCAATAGTTATTGCTTTTTTTAGTGTTTTAATTATGTTATAATAAGAGGTGGTGATTTTATGTTAACTGTTAGTAATGAAACAAAAGAAATTGTTTTAAAACATGTAAGTGAGGATTTGTTATGTGAGGCTTTAAAATTTAGTTTAGATGATATTTATAAAGTTAGAGAGGAAGTTTCTAATTATTATACTCATCAGCTTTTTAGAGTTTTTGATAGGGATGATTATCACGTTAATATGTATTTTTACGCTAATGATTCAATTGGTTGTTCTTGTACTTGTGATGAGTATCGAAAAAAAAGAAAGTGTCGTCATATAGCTTTGTCTTTATTGTTTAGATATGAAGATATTTTTGAAGTTGGTGAGGATGAGAAAAATGATTTTATTTTTAATAAATTATTTGATTCAACTTTAAAACAATTAGTTAATTTTGATGTTAATTTTACTTTTGATAATTATATGAATAAGGTAAAAGTTAAGTTTAAAATCGGTTTGGATAAAATGTATGTGGTTGGAAATAAAATTAATAATTTTTTTAATAATTATGATAAAAAAGAATTTAGTTTAGTATTTGGAAATAATTTTACTTTTTTTAGTAACAATCATAAATTAAGTGAGAAAGATATTGAAATAATTGAGTTTGTAAAAAATACAGAAAGTTTTAATAGTTATCTTAGTTCTGAATTGTTTTTAAATTATATTGAATTTAATTATTTACTTAATATTTTAGGTGATAAGGTTTATTCGATAACGAATTATGGTAATTGTGTTGGGTATAAAAAAAATAGTTCCAATAAATTATTATTATCTAAGGATGATGATAAGTTTGAATTTGATTTTGATTATGATAATATTGAATTTTTAGATTGTGAACATCGTTATGTTTATGATGATGGTTTATGTTTAGTTGATGAGAAAACTAGAAAAATTTATAATGAATTAAAGAATTATGGTATTAGTAAATTAAAGTTGGATGAAAGTAATGCTTTAAAATTTTCTGAATATGTAGGTTCTGATTTTAAGGATAATTTTATTGTAAGTGATGAAATTAAAGATAAGTTTTTAATTATAGAACCAAAAGTTAAGTTATATTTTGATTTAGATAATGATGTTTGTTGTCGTGTTATGTTTGATTATAGTGGTAATGTTGTTAATTATTTTGATTCTAGTGATTTTTTAAGAAATAAACTTTTTGAAAATAAAGTGATTGAAAGATTGAAAAGTTTTAATTTTTTAATTGGCGATGATATTAGAATAAAAAAATTGGATGATATGGTTAAGTTTGTAAATGAGGATATTTTTAAATTGAAAGAAGAGTATGAAGTTTTTACTACTAAAAACTTAAATGATTTTAATATTTCTAAGCCTTATATTAGTTCTGATTTTTCGATTGGTAAGGATAATGTATTTTCTTATAAATTTGAACTTGGTGAAATTGATAAAGAATTGAATAAGGTTTTTGAATCAGCTAAAAATCTTGATAAATATTATCGTTTGAAAAATGGTAATGTGATTGAACTTAATAATGATGTATTTGAATTAATGGATATTATGGAAGAATTAGATATTCAGGAGACTGAAGGAGAAATTTTAAAGTATCGTGCTTTGTATTTGGATAGTTTAAAAAACTTTAATATTATTAATACTAATAATTTGTTTAAAGATTTTGTTGATAATTTCAAAAAAAATAAAAATGCTAGTGTTGATTTTAATGCTAGTGATTTAAATGTTTTAAGGGATTATCAAAAGTTTGGAGTAGAGTGGTTACACAATATTTATAAATCTGGTTTTGGTGGTATTTTAGCTGATGAAATGGGTCTTGGTAAAACTATTCAGTCGATTATTTTTGTTAAGGAAATATTAAAGAAAAAGAAGTGTAAAATTTTAATTATTTCACCAACTTCTTTGATTTATAATTGGGAAAATGAAATTTTAAAATTTGGTGATGATATTAATTATAAGGTTGTGGCTGATTCTAAGGATAAGAGAATAGAGGATTTAAATACTGATTATGATGTTTATATTACTTCTTATGGAAGATTGAGACTCGATAGTGAGTTGTATGAAAAGATGAATTTTGAAATTGTTATTATTGATGAGGCGCAAAATATTAAAAATCCACAAGCCGGAATTAGTAAGGCTTTAAAGAATTTAAAAGCAGAGTGTAAAATAGCTTTAACAGGAACACCGGTTGAAAATTCAGTAATTGAAATTTGGAGTATTTTTGATTTTATTTTACCTGGACTATTGGGTAATTTAAAAAAGTTTCAAAACAAATACAGTGTTAAGGATATGGATGAAACTGCTCATGAACGTTTGGTTAAATTATCTAGTTTAATTAATCCTTTTATTTTGAGAAGAAAAAAGATTGATGTTTTAGCTGATTTACCTTCAAAGATAGAAAATAATATTTATTTAGATTTAGGTGAAGAACAAAAAAAACTTTATGCTATGCAGGTTAAAAAAACAACTTTAGAATTTGAAGAATTAATGGCTTTGGAAGGATTTTTGAAGGCAAGATTTAAAATTCTGCAACTTATTACGAGATTACGTCAAATTTGTATTGATCCTAGTTTAGTTTTTGATTATAAATCTCCTGCTATTAAAATGGTTGAGACTTTAAATTTAGTTAGAAATTATATAAATAATGGTCATAAGATTTTGATTTTCTCTTCATTTAAAAGTGCTTTATGTAATTTTAAAAATTTATTAGATGAGAATAATATTTCTTCTTATATGATTGATGGTTCGGTTAGCAGTAAAAATAGAAGTATCCTTGTTGAAAACTTTAATAAAGATAATACTAATGTCTTTTTGATTACTTTAAAGGCTGGTGGAACTGGTTTAAATTTAACATCAGCTGATGTTGTTATTCATTTAGATATGTGGTGGAATCCTCAGGTAGAAAATCAAGCTACAGATAGAGCACATAGAATTGGGCAAAAAAAATCAGTTGAGGTTGTCAAACTAATTTGTAAGGGTACTATTGAGGAGAAAATATTAGAATTACAAGAAAAGAAAAAGATTTTAAATGATGTTTTAATTGATGGTGAGAATGAGAATGTGTTATTTAATAGTTTAAATGAGGATGATATTAAGGAATTATTAACTTCTTTTGAATAAATTTAATTAGTTTATAAGTTTTATTTGAAAAGTTTTTAATTATGTGTTATTATATATGTATATTTAATTTTTTATCTCATTGATTCTAATAAGATATATTTAAATAAATCTAAAAAGGAGGTAAAAATATGAATTTTGAAGATAAAGTAATCGTTTGTAAAGATTGTGGTAATGAATTTGATTTCACTGCTGGAGAACAAAGTTTTTTTGATAAAAATAACTTTTCTGAGCCTGTAAGATGTAAAGCTTGTAGAGATGCTAGAAAAAACCAATCAAATAAAAATAGTTATAATAACGAAGATAAAGCAGCTGCTTAATTTGTTTATGAAAAAACAGACATTTATATCGTCTGTTTTTTTGTTATCTATTATCGTTATCTTTATCTTTGCCATTGTGTTTAGAGTTCTCTTTATGAGCTTGAATGGCTTTTTTGATATTTCTTTTTGATGCTTCAACACTTTTTTTTGATGCCATGTTTATCAATCCTTCTGTAGTTATTATTAACTGTTTTAGAAAAAAAATGCCTGAAATTTTAAAAATTAGCTTTTTATTATGTTTTGTGTTATAATATTTTTTCTAAAAAAGGGGGAAGTGCTTTGAAGTTTGGTGTTTTAATTGTTACTTTTATAGTAATTTGTTTTAGTATGTTTATTGAATTTAATACTAATTTTGAATTAAAAAAACAATTTTCTTATCGTTTTAATTATTATACTTTAGAACTTAATAATGATCACACGCAAATAAATATTGTTTACCTTGATAATAAAGCTACTTTTGAAACTCCTTATAAAGAAAATTTAGTTTTTCTAGGATTTAATACTTTAGATGGTGATTTAATAATAGATGCTGATGGTAATTTAATTGCTGGGGTTGGTAATTATACTGATGTAAATGGTAATTGGGTTGGTCATGAGGAAATTACTGTTATTTCTTTATTTGATAATAAAGAGGTTTTAGAAGAAGTTGTTTACGATGAAGATGTGCAAGAAGACGAGGGATTTGTAATTACAATTTTATTTAAGGTTATTATGTTTATTGTTATCTTTGTTGTTAGTATTATTTTCATTTATTTTATTATGATTTTAAAAAGGAAATTGAAAAAACTTTAGTGTTTTTTCTTTTTTTTTAATTTGTGATATAATCATAATAAGGAGGATGTTATGATTAGATTAAGTAATGTTACTAAATATTATAACAACAATGGTGTTGTTGCAACAGGAATTAGTCGGGTTAATTTAAAATTAGATGTTGGTGAATATGTTGTTATAACTGGTGAGTCTGGTTCTGGTAAATCAACTTTACTGAATGTTATAAGTGGTTTGGACACTTATGAAGAGGGTGAAGTTTATATAAATAACTTAGAGACTAGTCATTATACTGAAAAAGATTTTGAGGATTATAGAAGGAAATATGTCAGTAATATTTATCAGTCTTTTAATTTAATAAATAGTTATACTGTTTATCAAAATATTGAACTTGTGTTACTGTTAAATGGTTATAATAAAAAAGAGATAAAAGAAAAAATTCATAATATTATTAGTCAAGTTAATATGAAAAAATATACTAATACATTAGTATCTAAGTTATCTGGTGGTCAGAAACAAAGGGTGGCGATTGCAAGAGCTTTAGCTACAGAAACTAATATTATTATAGATGATGAACCGACAGGAAATTTAGATTCTAAGCAAGCTTTGGAAGTTTTAGAAATTTTATATGAGTTATCTAAAACTAAATTAGTGGTGGTTGTTACTCATAATTATGAGCAATTTAAGGCTTATGCTACTAGAAAAATCATTATGAGTGATGGGTTCATTTTAGAGGATAAAAAAATTAAATCTTATGATAAACAAGAAGTTTTGGTTAATGATTTTGAAAAAATTAAATTTTTTAGTGTTGTTAATTTATTTTTAAGAAATACTTTTAATGTTTTTCCTAAATTTATACTTTTATTATTTGTATTTTTATTTGTTTCTTCAGCTTTAATGGGACAATATGCTAGTATTAAACACCAAGAAGAAGAAGCTCAAGCTTTGGGAGTTAACTATTATTTTAAAACAGATAACCTTAATAGAATTGTTATTGGTAAGGATAATATAAGTGAAAATGATATTGATAAAATAAAAGGATTGGATGAAGTTTCAAGTGTTGTTTTGTATGATTTTATTTTAGAATCGCATGTTTTTATAAATTTTGGTTTTGAAAATATATTTGGTAGATTTGATGTTGTTTCTAATTTGACTGAAGTTCAGTATGGAAAAGAACCTAGTTCGGAAGATGAAATTTTAATTGAATTGCCTGCTTATAATTATGATAGTAATGATGTTGATAGATTTTTAAATCAAACTATTAATGTCGTTCCTTATGAAGGAAATCTTTTTGAGTTTAAAGTTGTGGGTGTAAATATTGTTGATAGTTATGAAAATAATTTTTATATTCATGATGATGCAGTTAAAGAGGTTGCGGCATTAAAATTTGTTTTTGAAAATGATTTATTTTATAAAGAAAATAATGGTGAGCCTAAACAGCTTGATGTTATTGTATCGACTAAAGCATTAGAGGGTATGATTCATGTTAGTGATGGGTTTTGTACGGAATGTATTGGTGAAGAGGTTACTATTAACAAATATGACTATAGTAAAAATTTTATGGTTAACGAATTTGATGAGTCATTAATTGATGGTAAAAGTTTTGAAAATAATTCCAAATCTTTATATGTAATTATGCATCCTTTAGATTATTTGGAATTTTATTATCCGGCACATACACAAATGAGTGTTTATGCTAATAGTATTGATGAGGTTGATAGTTTAGAGGCTAGTTTGAAAGAATTAGGATATAATACTTTGGCTATTAAAAATAGTTTAGTAAACCATGGAATGGAAAGTTTTGTTTTGATTTTTTATAATATTATTACTTTTATTTTAATTGTTACTTTATTTTTTATCAGTTATTTTGTAATAAGAATTATTATGAAATCAAGAAATATTTATTTTTCAACAATTAGGATGTTAGGTGCTAATAAAAAAACAGCTTTAAATTTACTAATTGGAGAGTTATGGCTAGTAGCAACTTTAGGGTACTTAATCTTAGTTTTATTAGTATTAAGTCCTATTGATTTTAGTTTTTTTGATATAATTAGAGAAAATTTAGATTTAAGTTATTATATTTTTGTTTACTTTATTATTACAATTCTAAGTTATTTAATTAGTTTGAGATATAGTAGTAAGTTGTTTAAGAAATCAGCTATTTCAACTATTAATGAGGAGGTTTAAATGATTGTATTAGATAAAATTTTTAAAACCTTTAAATCGGGTAATAATATTATAAAAGCTATTGATAATACCACTTTGGAATTTAAAGATAATGGTTTAGTTGCTTTGTTGGGTCCTTCTGGATGTGGTAAAACAACTATATTAAATGCTATTGGTGGTTTAGATAGAGTTGATAAAGGAACTATTAGTGTTGATGGGGTAAATTATAATAATGTTAAAACGATTGATAATGTAAGAAATTTAAACATTGGTTATATTTTTCAAGATTATAAATTGGTTAATAATTTATCTGTTTATGATAATGTTGCTATTGTTTTGAAAATGATTGGTGTTAAAAATGAAGAAGAGATTAAAAATAGGGTTTTATATGTACTTAATAAAGTAGGGATGGAAAGATATAAAAAAAGAATGGTTTCGATGTTATCTGGTGGTGAGAAACAAAGAGTAGCGATTGCGAGAGCTTTAGTTAAAGATCCTAAGATTATTTTAGCAGATGAACCGACTGGAAATTTGGATAGTAAAAATTCGTTAGAAATTATGAAAATTATTTCTAGTATTGCTAGTGAAAGATTAGTTATTTTAGTTACTCATGAAAAACGTTTAGCTCATTTTTATGCTAATAGAATTATTGAAATAGAGGATGGTAAAGTTACTTCTGATTACTTGAATAATCATAGTGATGATTTGGATTATGAAGTTGAAAATAATATTTATTTAAAAGATTTTAAAAATATTAGTGTTGTTAATAATGAACTTTATGACATTATGCTTTATAGTGATGGGGAAGGTGCTAAGATTTCTTTAGTCATTAAAAACGGTAATGTTTATATTAAAAGTGATAAAAAGGTTGCTGTTATTGATGAACATTCTAATATTGAATTGGTTGATGCTAAATATGAGGCAATAAAAAAAGGTGTTGATAATAAGTATGATTTTAATTTAGAAGATACTATTATTACTAAAGATAAAAAATATAGTTCGATTTTTAAATTTTTTGATATTTTTAAAAATGGTTTTAATAAAGTTTTTAAGTATTCCTTTTTTAAAAAAATATTATTGTTAGGATTTTTTATGGCTGGAATGTTTACTTTCTTTTCTATTAGTAGTTTTATTGGCAGTAAGGATTATAATGAAACTAATTTTTTAACTTATAATAGAGATTATGTTTTAGCTGATGTTAGTAATTTAGATTTTGATATTGATGCAATTAAAAACATTGATGGTGTTTTGAATGTGTTATTTAATAATGGTCATTTTGAGGGTGTGTATAATTATAATGCTTTTATTCAAAGTTATTCAGTTATAACTCAGTTTGCTTCTTTTGCGCTTTTTGATGATCACGAAATTATATATGGTGATGGTATAGAAGCTTCTAATGAGGTTTTAATGGATGTTATGATATTTGACAGCAGTTTAAATATTAACGATGATTATAAAATGCTTGGTTATTCAGAGGTTTCTGATTATATTGGATTTGAAGTTGAGATTAACGATAAAGTTTATACAATAGTTGGTATCACTGATACAGGAAGTCCTAGTTATTATATTGCTGATGATACATTAATTGATTTGTTTTCTTATAATGGAATAGGTTATTATGACGATGAGGAGATTATTGGTACTGCACCAGGTTATAAAGAAGTTATAGTTGGTGTTGGTAGTGCTTCAATTGGTGATTATATTTTAATTGGTGATGATGAGTATTTAGTTGTTGGTACTTATAATGGAATTTTAAATTTATTTAATAAAGATTATTATATGGATTATTTATATAATAATTCTGAATCTTTAGCTATTAATACTTTAGAAAAGGAAAATGTCATTAATGAATTAAATAAAATGGGAATTAATGGTGTTGATAGTTATTTAGATTCTTATAATGAGTATGTACTAGAACGAAATGATTTTAATGCTGCTATGATGATTATAAGTTTAATTATTTTGGCTATTTCTTTGATTGAAATTTTGTTGATTGTAAGATCTTCTTTTATATCAAGAATTAAAGAAGTGGGAATTTATAGAGCTATTGGTGTTAAAAAAAGTGATATATTTAAAATGTTTATGGGAGAAATTATTGCTATTACTACATTAACTTCTATTCCTGGAGTGTTGTTTATGGCTTATGTTTTAAGTAGTATTCCATTTTCTTCAGAATTTTTTACAATTAATTATTATATAATTGGTTTAACAATTATATTTGTTTATGTATTTAATATAATTATTGGTTTAATTCCTGTATTTGGTACTGTTATTAAAATGCCTAATTATATTTTAACGAGAAGAGAAGTCGAGTGATTTCTTTTTTTTATAATTTTGTGATACAATTTAAATAGGAGGTATTTATGAAAGGTAATACGTTATTAGGGTTATTTATTATAGCTGTTGGAGTTGTGTTTTTAGGAAATCGTTTAGAAATTTGGGATGCTAATGTATTTTTTGATGGTTGGTGGACTTTATTTATAATTGTACCTAGTTTGATAAGTGTTTTAAAAAGAGAATTTATAAGTGGTTTTATAGGTTTATCAATTGGGATGTTTTTACTACTAGTTTCTAATAATATCATTTCATGGCAATTAGTTGGTCCTTTATTTTTAATTGTTGTTGGTATAGTTATTATCTTTGGTCAAAATAAGGTGGAATTTACAAAGATTAAAAGTGATTATCTAGCTATATTTTCAGGTAGTGAAAATAAAATAGTTGGTGATTTTACTGAAACTTCAGCTACTGCTTTGTTTGGTGGGGTTGATTTAGATTTGAGAAATGCCACTGTGAAAGATGGTGCTTGTATAACTTGTTCTTGTTTATTTGGTGGTATTGATATTATAGTACCAGATAATGTTCAAGTTGTTGTTAAAGGGACTCCTATTTTTGGTGGAATTGAAAATAAAGTTTCTAATAAATCAGATATTACATTAACAGTTGATTGTATTTGTGTTTTTGGAGGTATTGATATAAAATAAAGATTTTTTCTTTATTTTTTTTTAAATTTATGTTAATATTATTAGTACACGTGAGGGATTTTATGGAAAAACAAATTAGTGAAGTTGTAATTAAATATACAAAGTTAATTGATGGTAAAATTGCGAATAAGATGGGTTTTGAATTAGTTAATAGTACGTTTGAAGAGTTTTTTTCGAGTGTTGAAAGAAAAGAAGAATTATATAATCTTTTAGTTAATCGTATAAAAATGGAAGATGGTTTAACTTTGGGTGAAATTGTTGATAATAAAAGAACATTATCTTATGATATTTTAAAAAAAGATTTAGGAGCTTTTTTAAAGAGTGTCTTGGAACCTGGTTTGGAAGATAGAAGTGGTAATCATATGCAAACTTTAGGTTTTTTAAGAAAATTTCAACACGAGCTTATTGATGATTTTTTGTGGGTTATGTTAATTTTGACGGAGTATATTTCTATTGAAAAAAATATGGTGTTATGTAAACTTGTTGAAAAGTTTTATAGTACCTTAACTGAGAAATTAGATAATGAATTTAATGGTGATGTTAAAAATTTTAAACGGGAAATTGAAGTTATTGTTTTAGAAGATTTTAAAATGAAAGAAGAAGAAGAAAAAAGAAAAAATTTAATTAGTTAGTAGGTGTAATTGTGGGTGATGGTTTAAAATTAATGTGGAATTATATAAAAGATTTTAAATTGAGAATAATTTTTTATATAGTTTTAACACTATTTAAATATTTAGGTATTATTATTGTTCCGATTTGTTTTGGGTTAGCTATTGAGGCTTTAACTGATAATATTTGGAATACTTTTATTGTTATGTTAATTACTTATTTTGGTATGAGAATTTTAAGTTACACAGTAATTGATTTTATATGTACTTGTATTTATAATTCTTTAGAAAAAGAATTTGTTAAAAATGTAACTAAGGATATGTATAAAAAGGTAGGTGATTTACCGGCTTTAGCTTTTGAAGTTAAAGGTACTGGTGAAATTACGAATCGATTGATTTCAGATCCTGAAAAAGTTATTAGTATGTTTTCACAAATAATTCGTTTAATTAGTAGTTTTATAAGTTTTATATTTGTATTTATAATTATTTTTTTAATGTCTTATATAATTGCGATTGAGGTAGTTGTATTTATTTTAATTATGTTAGTGGTTGTTTATGTTGTTTTTCCTAAATTTGAAAAACTAGAAAAAGCAAACCGTAATAATTCTGATGAACTTAATAAGGTAATAACTGAAAATATTGTTGGTATTAGAGAAATTAAAGCTTTGGGAATTAAAAATATTTTGAATCGTAAAGTTGGTAAAAGGGTAGATAATTTAACTGATTCAATCAATAAAACAAATAACTACATGACGATATATTGGAATTTAAATAATATGGTTTATTATATATTTGAATTTTTGATTTTTATAACGGCTGCTTATTTAGTTGTTAATAATCATTTAACGTTAGCTTTATTTTTAACTTTACAAAGTTATATGTGGCGTGTAGATGAGATTGTTTATAATTTTGGTGATTTTAGTAAAAATTATAGTAAAGTAAAAGTAGCGTTAAGTCGTATTGATGAAATTGTTAATAATCGTTTATATAATGATGAGAA
>CAYJJY010000010.1:11458-24286 GCA_964370615.1 uncultured Muribaculaceae bacterium | reverse complement strand
ATTTTACTTCCATTAGAAATAATATTTTCTGAACCCTTAGTATTTTCTCCTCTACCATTGTTTGTTCCGTTTAAAACTGCAGCAAAAACTGCTGTTGTAGCTGTAATTCCTGCTTTTGGTTGATAAAAATCTTTCCATTGATCAGCGAAAGTTCCACTCAAAGAACCAGTAAACGCCTTAATAAATCCCATAAATAACCTCTTTCCTTTTACATAAATCATATTATGTCTACATTCTCATTTTATCATATTTTAAATAATATTCAAACTATTTCATATATTTTATTTCAAAACAAGTAAATTTATTCTTTTCTGAATTAACATTAATAAATCCATTATCCTTATTAATTATAGTTTGAGCTAAATTAAGACCAACACCAATACTGTTAGAACTATCCCCCTTATAAAACCTATTAAATACTTTTTTCAATTCATTTTTTTCAATTCCACTACCATTATCTTTGATAATTAATTTAGTATAAAAATTATTATCATTAACTAAAATTTCAATAACACCATCAGCAAATGAGTGTTCAATAGCATTTTTTAAAATATTAGTTAAAGCCTCTACTTGCCAATTAAAATCAACATTAATAACTATATCTTTAGTAACTGATTTAACTATTTTAATATTTTTTTCAAATATTAAAAATTCTAAATTATTTAAACAACAATCAATTATATCACTCACTAATACTTTATCTTTTTTCATTTCAATAACATTAGCATCAAACTTAGATAATTTTAATAAATTTAAAACTAAAAAATTTATATTAATAATCTTTTCTTTTATATCTTTTAAAAACTCTGCTCTTATACTCTCTTCCATATCTTTATCCTCAATTATATTATCTAACATAATTGAAATAGAAGTTAAAGGAGTTTTTAGTTGATGTGAAATATCAACTATATTATTTTTTAATAAAATCTTATCTTCCTTCAAAATTTCAGAACTCTCTTTTAATTTAATAGTCGTTTTATATATTTCATTTTTTAATTTAGAAAAGTCATCTTCAGAATTAGTATTAAGTTCTAACTTATAATTCATTTTATTAATTTCTTTTAAATAATTAGTTATTTCATCTATATTTTTTTTAATACTTTTTCTTTTTTTTATGTCATATATAAAAATAACCATTATAACAATAACAAAAATTACAAAATTCAAAGTTATAACTTCAGAAAACACATTACTATTAAGTAAATTTAAATCATCTTTTGTAAAACCGTACTTAGACAAAACATCTTCATCAATAACATCTTCACTTTGTAAAATATTAATTAATTCTAAACTATCAAGTTCTGGATTTAAAGTCAAAACCTTATCGACAATACCAATTATTTTCTCATTATAAGTTTCAGTATAATTTACATAATTTATAAAGGTTACTATTATATTTAATAAACAAAAAATTATCATCACCACTAAATATTTAATTTTCATCTAAAATATACCCAATTCCTTTCACAGTTTTTATATCATCTAAACCAAACTTATTTCTAATTCTTTTTACATAAACAGATAAAGTATTATCCTCAATAAATTTATCAACACTAATCATATAAAAAATTTTATCTCTTGTTACCACCTTACCAATATTATTAAAAAATAAACTAATAATTTTAAATTCCAAAGGTGTTATAAAAAATTCTTCACTACCTTTAAATAATTTCATTTTCTCATTATCTAAAACATAATCTTTAAAAATTAATTTACTACTTTCATTTCTTTTTAATATTTTTTCTATTCTCATTAATAATTCCTGATTACGAAAAGGTTTTAACAAATAATCCTCACCTAATTCTAAACCCCTTACTATATTTTCCTCTAAATCATTCGCACTTAAAAATAATATCGGCGTTTTAATTAATTTAGCTAAATCAAGACCATTACCATCAGGTAAAGAAATATCTAAAATAACCAAATCATAATTATTATTAATTTTAGTTAAAGCATCTTCATAATTTAAAACACTATCAAAAACATAATTCTTCTGAAGTAAATACTTTAACCCCTTAACTATTGATTCATTATCTTCTACAAGTAATATTTTTTTCATCAAATCACCTACCTAAATTATAACATAAAAGAAGCCGTAAGCTTCTTAAACATTTTCATTTCTAATTGTTTCAATAATATTTTGTTTATTAATTCTACTCATCGAAAATTTCATAATCACAAATACAATAATAAATACTCCAATTATACAAATCATTACCGCTAATAATGGAAAACTATAAACAGTCGCAATTGCACTAGTTCCAGAATTAACATTAGTAGCCATAAACATTAAATATCCACCTAATAAACCAAGTGGTAAACCATATAATAATGATTTTAAACCATATAAACTACTTTCAAATAAAATCATTTTATTAAATTCTTTTTTACTCATACCAATTGATTTTAACATCGCAAATTCATTTTTTCTTAAATTCATATTAGTTGTAATAGTATTAAATATACTTGTTAAACCAATTAAAGTAATAACTGTTATAAATCCATATAAGAAAATAGATACAACTAAAATAACCGAATTCATCTCTTTTACAACATCATCAATATTAACAACGTAAAGATCAATTTCATTATCATTAGCATAAGTATTAATAATTTTAACCGTTTCCGTTACATTACTAGAATTAATATACATATCACCATTACCGATTTCAATTGAACTATTCATCTTAGAAAATAATTCATCACTAACAATAATTTGTGAATTAGAATTATACCTATCTTCCATTCCCATCGGAACTTTTTCTGTTTTTACTAATTCTAATTGATAATGTTCTTCTTTAACAAATCCATCTACATAATAAACATCATCTTTGATATTCTTAATACCTTCTAAAAGCTTTCCAGTATTATCAAAAGCATCAGTATTTATTAATATCCCTTTATCCTTTATTTCATCATATGAATAACCAAGTAAAGAAATATATCTCAAATATTCTTCTTCACCAACACTATTAATCATAGTTATTCTACTTTCCATACCATCACTAGTTTCAACAGTAAAATACTTTTCAGAAACTTCAAATGCTTTCTCATTTATATAAGAATAACTCTCAATATGCGCTGAATTTAAAATACCTTCATATAATTTTGAATCAACATCAGTTAAACCCGTTTCAGATACAATTATATTATAATCTAAATCTTTATAATAATCACCAATAGTACCAAAACCAATATCTAAAAAAGAAAATAAAGAAATAAATGTAGCAATACTAACAGTTAAAGAAATAATTGTAATTCTAAATTTCTTTTTATTTCTTTTCATATTTTTATAAGAAATTAAAGCAGAAACTCCAAATATTTTTTTTATAAATTTAGGAGCTTTTATTTTCTTATACTTAATCTCAGAACTTGACCTAATTGCTTCAATTTCAGTTATTTTAGAAGCTTTATAAGCAGATGAAATACAAGATAAATAAATAGTAACAAGTGATAATAAAACACTAATTACAATAGCCTCATAAGAAACACTAAAAATCATTTCTGTATTAAGATTCATAGCCAATAAAAAATTAACTATAATTATCAATATATAACAAGCTAATACCCCAAAAATAATCCCCAAAGTAATTCCAATTATTCCTAAAATTAAACCTTCAAACAAAACATTTTTTCTTATTTGTTTCGTTGTAGCTCCCATACTAGCTAACATCCCATACTGTTTAATTTTTTCAGTTATTGAAATAGCAAATGAATTTCTAATACAAAATACACTTGTAACAATAATAATAAAAGCAATTATTCCACCAACAAAGTATATTGACTTCATTGTTGATGAAGATAAACCACTACCTTGATAATCAAGTAAAGTACTATTATAACTAGTCTCATACTTACCATCATCACTATCATTTTTCATTTCATTAATTTGCATAGTTACTTCCATAAAATCATTAGAATTTTTATAATAAACAGATATATCTGCCCCTCTAACAACATCATCACTTTTAGTTACAATAGTATATCCAGGTGCTGAATAATCTTCAATATAAGATCTTTCCATAATTCCTACAACAGTATAAGAATTAATCTTATCTCCAACAAAAACTTCTAAATCAGTATACAAATCTTTTTGATTAATAATCTCATCATCCAAATATCTATTACCTAAATTTAAAGTAATAACATCACCGATCTTATAATCAACTAAAGCATCATAAGAAATATGCTCGCTAATTACAATTTCATTAGAATTAAGTGGTAATCTTCCATCTATTAACTTTACAACAGAATTTAAACTATCACTATTCATACCAACTAAATTTAAATAAGGTTTATAATAATTATTTGAATTTTCTAAAATACTATAACCTAAATTTTCAGCCAAATAAAAACTTTCAACATCATTATGATTCATAATATATTTTAATTCATCCTTAGGAACATCATAAAAAGTAACATGACGATGTCCATAATCATTAATTGCCGCTTGCACCGAAGTTTCTAAAAAACTTGTAATTAAACCAGCTAAACCAGTTATTAAAGCACAAGATAACATAATACCAACAATCGTTACAATTGTTCTTGTTTTATTCAATTTTAAATTTTTAACAGTTAACTTACTTAATATCTTCATATTTACTATCCTTAACTATTTTACCATCATCAATTGTAATAATTCTATCAGCTACTGAAGCTATTTCCATATCATGAGTTATCATAATTATTGTTTGCTTATACTTTTTATTAGACATTTTTAGTAAAGTTACAATTTCCTCAGAATTTTTACTATCCAAATTACCAGTCGGCTCATCAGCTAAAACTATAGCCGGATTATTAATTAAAGCCCTACCAATCGAAACTCTTTGTTGTTGTCCACCAGATAACTGATTAGGTAAATGATTTTTTCTATTTTCTAAATCCAAAGTTTTTAAAATTTCAGATAGATTAGATAAATCCATTTCTTTTCCATCTAAATCCGCAGGTAAAGTTATATTTTCCAAAACAGTTAATATAGGAATTAAATTATAAAACTGATAAATTAAACCAACTTGTCTTCTTCTAAAAATTGCTAATTTATCTTGCTTCAAATTATAAATATCAGTTCCATCAATAAATACTTTTCCACCTGTAGATTTATCCACACCACCAATTAAATGTAATAAAGTTGACTTACCACTACCAGAAGCTCCTACTATAGCTACGAATTCACCCTTATCCACAGTAAAAGAAATATCATCAACTGCTCTAACACAATTATCTCCCTCACCATAAGTTTTAACTAAATTTTTTACTTTCAATATTTCCATAAAATCTCTCCTCATTAACATTATAACAATTAAAAGTGACTTTATTATGACAAATAAAAAAAAGTTATTTAATTATATTTTTAACAATATAATCATAACTTATTTTTATATCTTGAAATACATCATATTCATCTAACTCTTCACGAGTAAACCATCTATATTTTAATATCTCATCATCAATTTTAACAACATCTTGATTCAAAGGTACACCAACATATGTGATATCAACATGAATAACTTCGCTGCTTCTATTTTTTTGAATAGCTAAAGGTCTTAAAAAATCATCCTCACGAGGAAATCTTTCTCCAATTAACTTAATTCTAATACCAGTTTCTTCATAAGTTTCTCTAATAGCAGTTTCTTCTGGTAATTCATCTTTATCGATATGTCCACCTGGTTGAACCCATTTTTGAAAATCCTTATGAAAACATAATAATATTTTTTTATCCACAGGATTTACAACAAATACAGAGGCACAAAATTCTCTTTTCATTTTACTTCACCATAATAAGTATAACACAAAAAAATAACATATAAAATGTTATTTATCAATTAAGTGCAAATTATCTAATAAAATACCAGTTCCCTCAGCTACACAAGTTAAAGGACTTTCAGCAACAAATACCGGAACTTTTAATTCATGAGCAAGCAACTTATCAAACCCATCAATTAAAGCACCACCACCAGTAATAACAATACCTTTATCAATAATATCAGCCGATAGCTCTGGAGGCGTTTGTTCTAAAACAGCTTTAGCATTTTGAATTAAAACATAAATACTTTCTCTTAAAGCTTCTTCAACCTCATCAGAAGATATTGTAACCGTATGTGGTAAACCAGTAACTAAATCACGACCTCTTACTTTCATTTTTTCTTTTTTATTACCAATAAAAACTGTTCCAACTGTAGTCTTAATCTCTTCAGCAGTTCTATCACCAATTAGTAATTTATACTTATCTTTAATATATTTAATTATATCTAAATCAAAAATATTACCAGCCACTTTAATTGAAGCACTTGTAACAATTCCACCCATCGATAATACAGCGATATCAGTAGTTCCACCACCAACATCTATAACCATATTACCACTAGGTTTAGATATATCCATTCCAGCACCTACAGCTGCAACTTTAGGCTCTTCTTCTAAAAATACCTTTTTAGCCCCAGTTCTTTCAGCTGCTTCTTTAATAGCGTTTTTTTCAACTTGAGTAATATTAGATGGACAACAAATTAAAATGCGTGGGCGAGAAAAAATGCCACGACCATTTATTTTTCTAATAAAATGATTCAACATCACCTCAGTAACTTCAAAATCAGCAATCACTCCATCTTTCATCGGACGGATAGCTACCACTGAACCCGGCGTTCTACCAAGCATTTCTCTAGCTTCACTACCTACAGCAACAGGTCTTTTTGTTTCTACATCTATAGCAACAACACTAGGCTCATTTAAAACAACACCTTCACCCTTAATATATATTAAAACATTAGCAGTTCCTAAATCAATTCCAATATCTTTTGCAAACATTATATCACCATCTCTTCTTTAACCATTATAACATATTTATCAAATAAATTACTATAATTTTAAATACTTTTTCTTAGTAGATTCGCCACCACGAATATGTCTAACATCTTTATGATAAGATAAAATTTTATCTACCTCTTCAAACTTATTTACATCTATTTCTTTTAATCTCTCGTGTAAATCTTTATGAATTGTACTTTTTGATATTTTAAAAATTTTAGCCATATCTCTTAAAGTATCACTCGTTTTTAAAATATAATCTGTTTCCGCATAAACTCTATTTATAATATTTTTATTCACATAGCACCTCTTAATAAATTATATAAAAAGGTTCTAAATTTATACCAAAAAAGAGTATTACAACTCTTCTAATGTTTTGTCAAATATACTTTCAGGGTTAATATTAACGCCATTAAAAATTACTTCAAAATGTAAGTGATTACCTAAATCTGGACTAATATTAGCAGTACCACTTTTACCAATAATTTGTCCTTTAACCACATTATCGCCTTCAACAATATTTGTTTCACTTAAACTTTGATAAACAGTAATTAAATTATTTTCATGAGTAACCTCAATAATTTTACCTAATAAAGTATTTTCAGTAATCTTAGTAATAGTTCCATCATAAACCGCTACTACATCAAAAATCTCATCACTTTTGTAATCAACACCAGTATTTGGAATATAAGTTCCATCATAATAAATTAAAGCATTGCTTTGAATCTCAACTGGATCTAAATGATCATAAAAGTTTTTAGCTAGTGAAATATTAGCTGCGACATAAGGTCTAATAATTCTTTCAACCTCACTAACAACAGGTATTTCTGTTTCAGGAATAACATCATCAACATAATCGATAACTTGTCCTTCCAAAGGAGTTGTAATCATCCCAACTAAATAAATAGTTCCAAATAAAACCATTACAGCCATCCCATAAAAAGTATAAATAACAGATTTTTTAAATTTTAATTTTTTCATTTATCCACCTCTATAAACATTTTGGATAAAAAAATTTAAAATATACACAATTCTTACATTTCTTTTAAAATAGTACCTTTATAATAATGATTTAAAATTTCATCATAACTATATCCTTCCAAAGCCATACCTTGCGCACCATATTGACTCATTCCTACACCATGACCATAGCCTCTAGTAGTGATAATAATTTCATCTTCTACTTCTTTAAACGTAATATGATTAGATTTTAATCCAAAAATACTAATTAATTCATTAGAATCAAATAAAACATCATTAATATAAACTTCATTTATTCTACCAGTACTAGTTTGATCAATAACTTCAATATTTAAATTATTAAAATCGAGATTTAATAAATCAAAAAAATCAACTTTAGAGTAAACTTTATCGATTTCATAAGAAGGCGAAATTTCATCCCAAGTACTACTTACACTTCTTAAATAAGGAACTTCAGAAGAAAATACTTCCTCACTATTTTCAGTAAAACCTACACTAGTAGAAAAATAAAGAGCTTCTGCAACATTACCATCATACTCTAAATATTCATAAGCAGTAGCATTTACAGCTTGCTTTAACTTATTGATATTAACCTCATAATTTTCTTGCCATACATCTTTTAAGTAATCATCATCCAAGTAAACCTGATTAACAACAGTATCAACAACATCATAATTTTTATCATGATTATACGAAAACTGTTTTAAAACATAACTTCTTGCAGCAACCGCTTGTGCTTTAAGTGCTTCTAACTCAAAACTAACAGGCATTTCTCCAGCTAAGACACCAATAATATACTTTTCAAATTCAACCACTTCAATTTCATTAGTTTCCTCTCTTAAAACCCTAACAATATTATTACTATTATAAATAAAAACAATATTATCATTTTTAATAAAAGTATTAACAATTAAAAAAGGGATAAAAATTATTACAAAAATTAAAAGCAATACTTTTTTCATGATTCACCTCACTATAAAATACTACTTTTTTTTATAAATTATTCATAATTATTTATTAAATCAATTCTTCTAACATGTCTTTCTTCACCACTAAATTCTGAAGTGATAAATGCATTAACAACCTCAAAAACATTATCAACATCATGAGCAATAGCTAAAACTTGCGAATCATTATGATTACGAGCTAAAAAAGCTTCTTCCTTAGTACTTACCTTAGCGCATCTAATACCTTTAACTTTATTACAAGCAATACTCATTCCTATTCCTGTACCACAAATTAAAATACCAAGTTCGATTTTTTTACCAATATCTTTTCCTAGTGAAAATGCAACATCAGGATAATCAATTATAGAATCATCACATCCATAATCAATTACATTATAACCCTTTTCTTTTAAAAAATCTGTCAAATTTTGTTTTAATAAAAAACCTTTATGATCATTACCAATTCCTATATTCATAAAACCCTCCATATAACCTTATTATAACATAAAAAAAAAGAAACTATGCAGCTTCTTTAGTTTCAATACCATATTTACGGTTGAATTTATCAACTTTACCAGTTTTAGAAACAGTTCCTTGTTTACCAGTAAAGAATGGATGACATTCATTACAAACTTCTAATTGTAAAGATTCTTTATTAGATTTTACTGTGAATTTATTTCCACAAGCACATTCTACTGAAGTTTCTAAATAATTTGGATGTATATCTTTTTTCATACTAATCTCCTTCCGCCATGACAAAAAAATGTCATAGAAATTTCTTGCCTTTATATTATAGCAATAATTCTCAAAAAAAATCAAGTATTATTCTATTATTTGTAATATTTCTTGAGAAACCTTAAAATCACCACTACTATTTAAAGAAGACATATCAAATTCATAATCATTTATCTCTAATAAACTCATAACATCTATATAATAAATATTATATTTTATACATAAAGATTCCAAAGTTTTATTTATATAATTAAAAAATTCATCTAACTCATGATTTTTTGTATTATTATAAAAACCTATATAAAAAATTTTTTCTTTACTAATATCTTTCAAGTTACTAAATAAAATATCTAAATCAAAATAATATTGCTGAAATCTTTTATATAAATCATCCTTTGACATTTGATAGCTAAGCTCTAAATTATTAATAAAATCATTCTCACCAATAGAAAGTACAATTACATCTGCCTTAATAATATTATTTTGAATAGTTTGTGAATCTGAATTTTTTTGATTTTCTTTAATGAAGTTTATTAAATCTGTAGTTCTATAATTATCACTAACAAAATTAGTATTATAAACCTCCAAAATATTTTTACTATTTAAATTTTCAACAACCAAATCATTTATATTATTAACTCTTCCGTCACCTAAATATAAATAATAAATTTTATCATCTTTAAAAATTATATAAATTAACATAACTACCACAACTAATATTAAACTAATAATAATTTTTTTAATCATATTTCCTCCCAAAAAAAAGTAAAGCTAACTTTACTTAATTTTATGAATTTAAAATATATTTATGTTATTCAGTAACTAAACTTATATCAGCTCCAACATTTTTAAGTTTATTAATGATATCCTCATAACCTCTTAAAATATGTTTCACTTCAGTTATCTCAGTAGTTCCATTGGCTTTTAAACCAGCTAAAATCAAACTAGCTCCAGCCCTTAAATCAGTAGCAACAACTCGCTTACCACTCAAATTAATTGGGCCATTAATTGTAATTTTTCTATCATTTATTTTAATATCGCAACCCATATCATTCATATAAACAATATTTTGAAATCTATTTTCATAAATAGTTTCTTCTAAACTTGACTCACCTGTAGCTTGAGTTAATAAAACAGTTAGAGGTTGTTGTAAATCTGTTGGAAATCCAGGATACCCTTCAGTAATAACATCAATAGCAGACATCTTATCATTACTAGTTACTGTAATATAATCAGAACCAATATTAAATTTACACCCCATTTTAGTCATATAATCAGTTAAAGAAACTATATGATCAGGATTAATATTACTAATTTTCAAATTATCACCAATTAAAGCTCCTAAAATAATATAAGTTCCTGTTTCAATTCGATCTGGAATAACTTCTATTTCAGCTTTAGATAATTTATCTACACCTTCAATTATTATTGTACTAGTTCCACATCCTGATATTTTTGCCCCCATATTATTTAATAACTCAGCAACATTTTCAATTTCCGGCTCACGAGCCGCATTATTTATAGACGTTATACCAGTAGCTTTAACAGCCACTAACATCGCATTTATAGTAGCTCCAACACTTGGAAAACGTAAATTTATATTATTCCCTTTTAATTTATCAGAACTAATAGTAAAAAAGTCATCTTCTTCAATAATATCAGCACCTAAATTTTTAAAAGCATCTAAAGTAATATCAATAGGTCTAGCCCCTATATTACATCCACCAGGAAAATACATTTCAACAGAATTAAATTTTCCTAGTAATGATGACATAAAATAATAAGAAGCTCTTAATTTACTTGAAATACTAGATGGAATTTTCTTATTAACAACATTTTTAGAATTGATTGTAATTACATCATTTTCATGCTTAACAACAGCTCCTAAAAAAGTTAAAATTTCAATTAGCGAATCAATATCTGAAATATTAGGAACATTTTTAATAATAACCTCATCATCAGATAATAACGCTGCTGGCAGTAGCGCAACAGCGCTATTTTTAGCTCCACTAATAGCAATTTCCCCTTTTAATCTTTTATTACCCTTTATAATTATTTTTTCCATAATATCCTCCACTATAAAATATGTTATATTTTATTATTTGAACCAAAAAGTAAAATCTTATCCATAACTAATTTTTTAATAGCACTTTCTCCACTTTTTATTATTTTACGTGGATCATAAACAGTTTCATCACTACTTAAAAATCTTCTTACTTCCAAAGCCCAAACTATTTGTAATTCAGTATTTAAATTAATTTTACAAATACCACATTCAATTGAATTTCTCATTAGATCATCAGGAATTCCCGAACCACCATGTAAAACTAAAGGAATATTAGCTTTTTGACTAATCTCCAACATTTTATCAAAATCCAATTTTGGTTCACCTTTATATAAACCATGAACACTACCTAAAGCAGGTGTTAAAAAATCTACTTTTGTAGAAATAGCCATTTCTAAAGCATCTTCAACTTTAGCATAAGCTAAATCAGCAACAACATCATCCTCTTGCCCACCAATAGCTCCAACTTCTGTTTCTACAGTCACATTAAATTTTTTAGCATAATCAATTACTTCTTTTGTAATACTAATATTAGTATTCAAATCTTTTTTTGAAGCATCAATCATAACAGAAGAAAAACCAGCATCAATAGCTTTCATACATACTTCTAAACTACTTCCATGATCTAAATGAAGCGCAACTGGAACACTAATATTTAAATCACTAATTAATCCCTTAACCATATTAGCAACAGTGACATATCCACCCATATATTTAGCAGCCCCTTCACTAACACCTAAAATAACTGGGGATTTCATTTCCTCACTAGCTTCTAAGATAAATCGAGCCCATTCTAAATTATTTATATTGAATTGACCTACAGCATATTTCCCACTTTTTGCTTTTTCAAGCATATCTTTCATATTAACTAACATAACTCACCATCTTTACTAAATTTAACGCATCTACGTTATCTACACAATTATATCATAATATCAGTTAAAAAAATAGTAAAAACCTATTAAAATTAAAGTAATTCCACCTAAAATAGGCGCTATTTTACCAAGTTTACTATTTAAAGAGTTACCTAGAACAATTCCTAAATATGTAAAACAGAAACTAAAGAAACTAAATAAAATATAACTCAAAAATAAATTATTAGTAATACTACTTAATCCAATACCAATCGAAAAACTATCAACACTAACAGCAAAGCCAAAAATAATCATCTCAATCACTTTAAAACTAGATACACAAGATTTATCTTTTCTACTCTCATAAATCATTTGAATACCAATAAATAGTAAAATTAAAAAAACTATCACATAAGGATCAATAGGAATATATAGAAATATAAAA
>CAYJJY010000010.1:1041-11448 GCA_964370615.1 uncultured Muribaculaceae bacterium | reverse complement strand
ATATAAAAGAACCAACAAGTAAACCAAATAGTGGCATAAAAAAGTGAAAAAGAGCAACTATTAAAGATAAAAATAACCTGTTTTTTTTATCAACATTTCCCGTACCATAAGCTAAAGCTAAGGAAAATGCATCCATACTTAAACTAAGCGCAATAAAAAATATAGAAATCATGAAATCCTCCTATATTACTTTATGACTAAATTAATTTATTATACTATTTAGAAAAATCAATTAAATCCTTATTATCATTTTTTAAAATATCATTTATCTTACTAAAAGGCTTACTACCAAAAAAACCATGATAAGCTGACAAGGGAGAAGGATGTACACATTCTATAATATAATGTCTATCATCAATTAAAGCTTTTTTACCCTTAGCAAAACCACCCCATAAAACGAAAATAACCTTATCTTTTCTAGCACTTATTTTTTTTATAACTTCATCAGTAAAAATTTCCCAACCCTTTTTTTTATGAGATAAAGGTTTATCTTTTTCCACAGTTAAAATAGCATTTAATAATAAAATCCCCTGAGAAGCCCAACTAGTTAAATCACTATTTAAACGACTAATATTCAAATCACTATCCAATTCTTTAAAAATATTTCTCAAAGATGGTGGATTTTTAATATTATTATAAACTGAAAACGACAAACCATGGGCCTCATCCTCACCATGATAAGGATCTTGGCCTAAAATAACAACTTTCACATCATCATAATCAGTCATCTTAAAAGCATTAAAAATATCATTATACTGTGGAAAACATGTTTTAATACTATACTCATGATCAACAAAATCCATTAAATTTTTAAAATAATCTTTTTTAAATTCATCTTCTAAAATTAAATCCCATTTATTACCTATCATCATATCACCTGTTATATTTTAACACTTTTATCGTACATATTCAATTCATCCTTAACATCTTTTTTCAACTTCATAACTGCATAAACATTTATTATAACCAAAATTCCCGTAAAAATATTTAAAACTTGCCATATAAAAGAAGAAGACACATAGGAACTAAATATAATTATTAATAAAACCAAATACTTCAAAATCCAAATATTTTTTTTAAACAATAAATTATAATTACAAAAAGCAGTATAATAAGCAGTTACCATCGAAGAAAAAGCAAATAATATTATAATAATATACAAAACATAATCACCTATTATACCAAAGTTAAGATTAAATATTTTACTAACAACTTCAATACCATTAGAACTATCAATATTAATAGTACTAATAATTATAACAAGTCCAGTTAGTAAACAAATAACTAAACTTATAAAATAATTACTTAAACACTGTACAAAAGATTGACCAATAATATTTTTAGTATTTATAGAACTTCCCATAATAGAAGCAGTTCCAACCCCTGATTCATAAGCAAATAAACCTCTTTGAACCCCAATTAAAATTACCCCAGAAATTACCGAGTTAAAATTAAAAGCATTATTTAAAATATCAGAAAAAGCAAATAAAATTAAATCACAATTTACAATCAAAATATAAACAACAGAAATAATATAAATAATTACCATGATAGGTACAACATAATTCATATATTGAATAATTTTATCCAAACCATCTCTTATAACAAAAAAAGTAACTAAACAAACTACAAAAGAAATTAATATCACATCATAATTAAAAAGATCTAAAGACATAATCACAATCGTATTAGCCTGAATACTTAAACTACCAATAAAGATACAAACAAACATTATAAAAGCATAAAATATGCTAAGTTTATTTTTATTTAATCCATTTTTAATATAATAAGCAGGACCACCAACTTTTTCTTTATACTTTAAACCTAATAAAACTTCTGAAAACAACAATGGAACTGTAAAAAAACCAATAATAACCATCCAAAAAATAGTTCCACTACCACCAATTAAAATAGCTAAAGACGTTCCTGCAATACTCCCAACACCAATTTTACCACCTAAAGATAATAATAAGCTCTTATAAGTATACTTATTTAAATTTATAAAAATATCCTTAAAACGAAATTGAATAAATTTTAAATAAAAAGATAATTTTAAACACGAATATACAAGCATTATAATACCAATACTCCATACAAAGCTATCAATAAATTTAAGCATATCATCACCTAATTAAGTATATTAATAATTAAAAAAAATAGCTATAAATTATTAGCTATTTCTGCAAACTGCTCAAGGGTTAATTTTTCAGCACGAACTGATAAATCTAAATTATATTTTTCTAAAACATTTAAAATTTTATCAAGATCATAACCTTTTAAATTATTTCTTAATGTTTTTCTTTTTTGAACAAAAGAATCACGAACTAATTTAAAGAATAATTTTTCATTAACAAGTTCAATTTTTTCTTTTTTAGAAAACTCAACGACTATACTATCAACATTAGGTACAGGCATAAAAACATTACGACTAACATCAATTAATTTATTAATATCAAAATAGTAATTTAAAAAAACTGATAAAGAACCATATTCTTTAGTACCAGGATTAGCTTTAAAACGATCACCAACTTCTTTTTGAACCATAATAACTATTTTATCCACATCAATATTAGATTCAATTATTTTCATAATTATAGGAGTAGTTATATAATAAGGTAAATTAGCGACCACATATAATTTTTTAAAATCATACTTTTTCACATAATCCATAACATCAACTTCTAAAAAATCTTGAAAAACAACTTCAACATTAGCAAATTCAGATAAAGTTGAATCTAATATATCTTTTAAAGTCGTATCAATTTCAAAACATAGTAAATTTTTAGCTTTTGAAGCTAATTTATAAGATAATGACCCTGCGCCAGGACCAATCTCAATCACCAAAGTATCTTCATCAACTTGCGACTTATCTACAATACTATTAATAACATTAGCATCAACTATAAAGTTTTGACCAAACTTTTTCTTGAAGTTAAATTCATTTTCGTTTAATAAATTTTTCATTTTTTTTGGTGAATATTCCATATATACCTCCTATATAAAAAAGGGATTACCATCCCCATCTTTGAACATTATAACTTACACCCGTTTTATTTGTAATCTTAGGTAACTCAGGATCATCCTCTGTCATATAAGCAACATCAAAATGAATAATACCATTAGCAAAATTTTTACGCATGTCATAACCTGTATCAAGTACAATTCCTGTAAAAGTTCCTGCATTAGAACTAACAACCTCTACAATAGTTCCACAAGGAAACTCAGATAAATCAGCTGCAAGTACACGAGCATCTCCAAAAATAGAATCATCGTAATAAACACCATGTTCTAAAATATTATACCATCCTAAGTCCGAAGTATTACAAGCAGTATAACCACGACCATCACAAGTACTACAATCAGGACCATAACCCGTCATAATACCAGTGTAATTACCAATTTTTCCAGTTCCGACAACAATCTGCTCAGAAACAGGATCTAATAAAACATTAGTATTTCCCATAACATCAATGAAAGAAACTCCATTTTCACCATAAACTAAAGTTTTAGTGATATTAGAAGGAATACTAGAATCATAAGAATAAATAGTTTCATAATTTATAACTGATGAAACAACAGTTGTATTTTCATTAGATAAATTTTGTTCTTTAACCAAAGTGTTATATCCAATATCTAAATTTAAAGAAGATACCGAAAAAACAATTAACATACTTAGGAAATTACCTAAATTTGTAATTAAAAATGAGCTCATTTCTTCACCTCAACTCATAAAAATTTTAGCACATTTTTTATTTTAAGTCAAATTGGGAAATAGCATTCTTAGTAGTAACTTCTAATACTTCTTCTAAAGAAACACCTTTGATAGCAGCTATTTCTTTAGCTACATATAAAATATTTTTAGGTTCATTTTTTTGTCCACGAAAAGGAACAGGCGTTAAAAAAGGACTATCTGTTTCTAATAAAATATTTTCCAAAGGTAAAAATTCAACAACCTCTTTAGTTTTTATATTGTTTTTAAAAGTAACTGTTCCACCTATACCAAACATTATATCTTGTTTTAATAAAGTTTTAGCAGATTCAATACTACCACTATAACAATGAAAACTAATTTTCAAATCCTTATAATTGTCAATAATTTCACAAGTATCACCGATGGCATCACGACAATGAATTACAACTGGTAAATTATAAGCTCTTGCGATATCAAGTTGTCTAATAAAATACTTTTTTTGTAAATTTTTATCAGTATCCCAATAATAATCCAAACCAATTTCTCCAATAGCAACCACCTTATTATTATTTAAATTAGCTTCTAATTTATTAAAAAAAGAATCATCTATTTTTTCTACATCAGTAGGATGAACTCCTAAAGTAATAAAAATATTATCAAATCTTTCAGCTAAACTAATAACCTCATCAATATCGTCATCACCAGTAGAACTAACAATCATTTTATTTCCATTCATATTATCAATAATTTCATCAATATTATCATAATAACCATTTAGTATATGACAATGAGTATCAATCATAAAGATACCTCCAAACGTAATAAATTATACCATAAAAAAAGAAAACAAACCATAAGGTTTGTATTATTTTACAGATTTAAACTTTTTCATCATAACGCTTTGTAATAAGAAAAAAGTAAAGACAACGTAAGTTAATTCAAGGATGTTAATATTTATAAACAAACTACAAAATGCCAAAATAATAGGCAAAAACATCAAACTTATCACAACCATAATTTCGCAATTTCTATTCATGTGTGCTCCTTAAATTTGTTCCTATTTAAATATAACACATATTTTTTTAAAATTACAATGAAATTAACATACAAAAAACGACATTTTACAATATTTTACGATACTAAATATCTATCTAACAGCATAACAAAATCAACTAAATAGAAAATAAAATGTTTTTCCAATTTATTTAAAGGTAACGATATTATGATATTATCAAATTGAGTTTTAAATTTAAAACTTTTATTAATATGCATTAAATCTAAAAATAAATTTTTACCATCTAATTTCTCAAGTAATTTTTTTTCTAAAAAAACATCAATAAAACTGTTAGATTGATTAACCTTAACTATACCAATTCTATTAGCAATTGCTTGAAATAACTCTTCATACATATAAATATTTAAATTATCACTTATTTTTCCAAATCTATCCTCCAATTGGATTTTAACAGCACTTAATTTATCCAAACTATCGATTGTATTAATAAGCTTATGTATTTCAATTTTTAAATTTTGATTATTAACATATGTATCTTCAACACTTGTTTCAACATCAATAAGAGGAATTGTTTTTTCTTTTTCCTCTTTTATAAAATTACCTTTTAATCTCTCAATTTCAGTTTTTAACATACTTGTAAATAATTCGATACCAACAGCATCAATAAAACCGGCTTGTTCACTACCTAATAAATCACCACTACCACGAATAGCTAAATCACGCATAGCAATTGAAAGTCCACTACCTAACTCAGTAAATTCTTTTATTGTATTTAATCTCTTCACTGCTAATTCTTTTAAAATATTACTTTGATTGTACATTAAATAACAATAAGCTAATCTATCTGTTCTTCCAACTCTTCCTCTAAGTTGATAAAGTTGCGATAAACCTAAACGATCAGCATTTAAAATAATTAAAGTATTAGCATTAGGAATATCAATTCCAGTTTCAATAATAGTTGTACATATTAAAACATTAAATTCATTATTTATAAATTGAAACATTATATCCTCAAGTTCTTTTTTATCCATTTTTCCGTGAGCATATCTAATACTAATTTCTGGTATTAATTCAGATATTTCCTTACATTTAGACACAATATGCTCAACAGAATTAAATAAAATAAAAACTTGACCATTACGCGATAGTTCTTTAGTAATAGCTTCTCTAATAAGTTTTTTATTTTCTCCTAACACATAAGTTTGTACGGGGTATCTGTTACTTGGAGGAGTTTCAATAACAGATAAATCTCTTAGTCCCGATAAAGACATATTTAAAGTTCTTGGTATCGGTGTAGCCGATAAAGTTAACACATCAACATTCTCTTTTATATTTTTTATTTTTTCTTTTTGCTTAACTCCAAAACGTTGTTCTTCATCAATCACCAATAAACCTAAATCATTAAAAGTAATCTTTTCGTTCAATAACTTATGCGTACCAATAATCAAATCAACAGTACCAGCTTTAATTTTTTCAATGTTTTCATTCATTTTTTTTGATGAAACAAATCTATTAATTAAACAAATTGAAACAGGAAAATTTTTAAATCTCTCCACAGCATTTTGAAAATGTTGAGATGACAAAATTGTTGTTGGACATAATAAAGCAACCTGCTTACCACCTAAAATTGCTTTAAAAGCAGCTCTAAATGCAATTTCCGTTTTACCATAACCAACATCACCACATAACAATCGATCCATAGGATGATCAGATTCCATATCTTTTTTTATCTCTGAAATAGTCTTTAATTGATCAGCTGTTTCATTATACGGAAATTCTTTTTCAAAATCATACTGTAAATGATCATCAACTGGAAAGGAAAAACCTTTTTTCAACTCCCTTATTGCATAGAGTTTTAGCAATTCGTCCGCCATATCATGAGCTCTTTTTTGGGCTCTTTGCTTTATTTTTTGCCACTCAGTAGAACCTAATTTATTTAATTTAGGAGCATGACCATCAGAACCATTATATTTACTAATATATTCAATATTTTCAACCGGAATATATAATTTATCCTCACCAAAATATTGAAGTTGAAGATAATCTTTTTTAATATTATTTTTAAGTATAGTTCTAATCCCTAAGTATTTTCCAACACCATACATTGAATGAACAACAAAGTCACCAGTTTCTAATTTAGAAACATCTCTAATTTTAGAACCATACTTGAAATTAGATTTATAAACTCCAGTATTTTTATTACGATTAAAAAAATCATTCTCACTAATATAAACAACATTATTAAAAATATAACCTTCATTAATATTTTTAACAATTATATTAATTTTTTTCATAATTAAATTATCTTCATTTGTAAACACAAAATCCAGACAGTCATAATTTTCAATTATTTTATTTACAACATACCTGCTAGAAACACAAATAATTACACATTCATATTTTTTCATATATTTATTTAATAATTTAATTGAATTGTCCTTATTATCAAATTTATCTTCGAGTTTAAAAGAATTAATGCAATCCTTATTAGAACTAAAATCACTATCTAAACGCGAAAAATTATAATCAGTTTCTTTTACTACAAAATCATGAACATATCTAATATCTAAAGATTTATTACTTTCTAAACAATACTCTTTTATTTCATCAATTAAAACATCATAACCATATTTAACATCTTCATATTCATTAAAAATAACTTCACAATTTTCTAAATAATCTCTAATATAACACTCTTCACCAAAATCATTGTTTGGAGTTATATGTATCTCACCTATCTCAGCCAATTTCAACTGTGTATCAATATTAAAAGTTCTAATAGATTCAATCGAATTACCCCAAAATTCAATACGATAAGGATTAATAGCACCAATTGGAAATATATCAAAAACATATCCTCGTACTGCAATTTCTCCTGTTTTATTAATTATATTCTCTTTAGTATAACCTAAATCGACAAACTTACTTATTAAACTAGGAATATCAAAATCCATTCCAATCTTTAAACTAATTGAACTGCTATAATATTCTTCTTTATTTGGTAATAACTTAACATAACCATTCAAATTAGTAATAATAATTTTTTTACCATTCTTTATATTATTAAGAACTTCAAGTCTTGATATTTGCAATTCAGGACTAACTGCTACAATTTCAGCAGTTAAAAAATCATCCATTGGAAAAAACCATACATCTTCAGTATAGTTCTTCAAATTATTATAAAATTTAGTAGCATCATACAAGGAATTACAAACAATAAGTACATCATTACCTTTTTTTAAAAATAATTCATATGCATATTTACATTTCAATTCATCTGATATACCACAAATATTATTTTTATCTATATTCATTTTATCACCTAATTATACTTTGTCATCAATTTTTCAAACGTCATATTAGAAAAATCAGAAATAACATCAAATAACTGATTTTCAATTAAATTAATTTTTTCCGTTTGTTCACTAGTAAATTTACCAAGTACATAAGAAGATAATTCAATATTATTTTTAGAAATTCCAATTTTAAGACGCTTGTAATTTTTAGTACCTAAATTTTGCTCTATACTTTTTAATCCATTATGACCAGCTGAACCACTATTTGTTTTTAATTTAAAATCACCAGCATCAATATTTAAATCGTCATAAATTATAAGTATATCATCTAAATTAATTTTAAAATAATCAACAAATTTTTTAATTACAATTCCAGAGTTATTCATAAAAGATTGTGGTTTTAAAAATAAAATTTTTTCTCCATTACATAAGCACTCACTATAAATTCCATTAAACTTTTCTTTATTAAAATTATTTCCCAATTTATCTAAATACTTGTCCAATATATAAAATCCTATATTATGTCTAGTATTTTTATATTCACTGCCAGGATTTCCCAAACCTATAATTAACTTCATTTAATCACCACCATGATATTCCATATATACATCATTTTTACTTAAATTTCTTTCCTTAGAAACAGCCTTAATAGCATCTTTAGATGAATAACCATCTGCAATATACATTTCTATGTGCTCTTTTAAAGAAATATCTTCAAAACTAAATTCCTTTTTATTGCCCTCTAAAATTATTACAAATTCACCTTTAACATTGGTTAAATCTAAAAGTACATCACTAATAGTTCCACGATATATTTCTTCAAACTTTTTTGTTATTTCCCGGGAAATAGAACACATACGATCGCCCATAATACTTTTCATATCTTCAAGAGTTTCAACAATACGATGCGTTGCTTCATAAAAGATAAGTGTATTTTTAACATTAATCAATTCTTGTAATTCCTTCTTTCTTTTAGAAGGTTTATTACTTAAAAAACCATAAAATGTAAAACGATCAGATTGAATTCCTGAATTAATTAAAGCACAAACAAAAGCAGTTGCTCCTGGTAATGAAATAACATTAAAATTATTTTTAATAGCGTGTTCTGCTAAAAAATATCCAGGATCACTAATTACTGGAGTTCCACGGTCAGAAACCAAACCTACCGAATAACCTTTTTCTAAATAAGAAATTAGTTTTTCTTTATTATCAAATTCATTATGTTTGTGATTTGAAATTAATTTTTTACTAATATTTAAATAACTCAATAACTGTCCAGTAACTCTTGTATCTTCCGAAAATATTACTTCAACTTCTTTCAATATATTAATACTTCGTAATGTAATATCTTCCATATTACCAATAGGAGTTGGAATTAAATATAAAGATGGTTTACCATCATAACTTTTTTGTGACATAATTACCTCCTAACTAAAAAAACAAGTAACATCACTAGAATAAGAACCATCACCATTGTGGGCAATGATTGACTTCAAAACTTTTAAACCAGATTTACCATTTTTAACACCTTCAATTAAAACACAATTAGCCTCCAATTCAGCTTTAGGATGAACAAATTGTATTCTTTTAGGTTCAATTTTATATTTCCTCATCGTTTCTATAATTTCGATTAATCGCTCAGGACGATGAACCATAGCAATATTACCATTTGTTTTTAACAATCTTTTACAAATAGAAAAAATCTGATCCAAATTTAACTTTATTTCATGTCTAGCAATTGTTTTTTCCTCATTAATATTTAATCTTGAATTTTTAAAAACCTTAAAAAAAGGAGGGTTACAAACAATTGTATCAAAAAACTCATTATCAAATTTTTCAGAAATTTCATTTATATCATCATTAATAATAGTAATTTGATTTTTTAAGTTATTATATTCTACACTTTTACAAGCTAATCTATACGATTTTTCTTGTATTTCCACACCATAGATATGTGCATCAGTTAGTGTTGTTAAAATTAAAGGGATAGGCGCATTACCAGTACCAATATCTAAAATATTTTTACAATCATTATTTATATCTACAAAATTAGGTAATAAAACCGAATCAAGAGAAAAATTAAACATTTCAGTATCTTGAAATATTTTTAAATCTTTATAACCAATTAAATCATTTAAAACTTCCACTTTATACACTCACTTCTATAACTTCATTATTAACATAAACACGATATTTACCATTTAAAATATCAAGTCCAATAACCTTACCTTCACCTTTTTCTGTTTTTACAATAGAATTCATTTTAGGAAGAGTTTTTCTACATTCCTTATAATTATCATCTTCATACTTTAAACAACATAATAATCTTCCACAAATACCATTAATTTTAGAAGGATTTAAGGAAAGATTTTGATTTTTAGCCATATTAATAGAAACTGAACAAA
>CAYJJY010000010.1:0-1031 GCA_964370615.1 uncultured Muribaculaceae bacterium | reverse complement strand
TTTTTGACCACAAGAACCAAATCCACCAACTTCTTTAGCTTTATCCCTTACACCAATTTGTCTTAGTTCAATTCTAGTTTTATAAAAATTAGCTAATTTTTTAGCTAGTTCTCTGAAATCTACTCTAGTTTCAGATGTAAACTTAAACAACAATTGGCTTTTATCAAAATTAAAAGAAGCAGATAAAATATTCATATTCATTTCCATTTTAGTAACTAATGATTTACAGTAGGCTAAAGCTTCATTTGAATCATTTAAATTAGATATGTTTTTTTGATTATCCTTCTTTGAAGCTATCTTAACAAATTTACATTTTTCCGCTACATTTTCTTTTTTTATTTTAAAATTGGGAAATAAAACTTGTCCAAAAAGATTCCCTCGTTCTGTTTCTATTATAACAAATGTATTTCGCTTAATATTTTCATTAGTTTTAATGTATAAAATTTCCTTTTCCCCAATACTTACACCAATAACGTTCAACACTATATCAACTCCATTTCCAAAAATAATTTATCAAGAAGTAATGCAATATTACAATTTGTATCAATATTTTGATATGCTTTATTTAAACACTTTATTTTATATATAAGTTTATTTTCATCATATTTATTTACTATATTTTCAATACTAAAGTTTTCATCTTTAAAGATAGTCAAAGGTGAGTTTAATTTCCAATTTAAACAATCTTTATAATAAAGCATAAATAAATATAAAAAGTTTTTAATATCATTTTTATTTTTAAATTTTTCAATTATATATTTATTATTATATAATAGCATGTCTTTGTTATCCATTTCATATATATTAACTATTTTTATAAAATTATCAATAAATGCTTTAAGGTCTTCCTCAGTATATTCATCCATCAAATATTCATTTATATTATCTTCTGTAGAATTATGGGTAATTGCAATATTATTTACTGGAATAATTTGACACCTTGATATAATCGTATCTATTAACTGATATCGATTATTAACAATTAAAATTGCAGTTACACCATCATTAGGTTCCTCTAAAAATTTTAAAAT
>CAYJJY010000009.1:4781-24466 GCA_964370615.1 uncultured Muribaculaceae bacterium | reverse complement strand
ATCTTCACATGAACAATCATCTATTTCGTAAACTTCAACTTCACAACCACATTCACATGGTTCACATTCACAATTCTCACAAGTACATTTTTCCATTATATATCCTCCTTATAATTTTTTTTAATGTATTCAAGTAAAGCAACTACTCGATCATATTCCATACGTTTAGGACCAATTAAAGCAATCGTTCCTTCTTCGCCATTAATACAATACTTAGTTTTCACAATCGTTACATCATCATCAAGTTCATTCTCACTACCAATATAAATATTTATATCAGAAGAATTTTCCTCAATCTTATCAATTATAGTTTTGTCTTCAAATTTAGAAATTATATCTCTTATCTTATCTGTGTTGTCAAACTCCGGTTGCATCAAAATATTATTACGACCCTTCATATACATATTAGTTTCTGAAAAATCTGAAAACGCTTTCGAAAAAGCATTATATAATACCTCGTGCTGTTTAGTTAAAGATGAAATAATAGGTTTAATTTGGTGTTCTAAAACAATAGAAACCTCATCAATAGCAACTCCAATAATCATTTTACTAATTAAATCAATTGTTTTTTTTACATCATTCATATCAACATCATCAACATATAAATTACGATGCTCAACATGACCCTTATCAGTAACAACAATAGCAATCAAATTATTAGAACTAATCGGAACTACCTCAACCTTAGTAACACAATTTTCTTTAGAAGACTTACCAAGTACAACTGCTGTCATACTAGTCATCTCCGATACTATCTCAACACTTTTCATAATATAATCATCTAATACTAAAGATTTATTAGAAAAAATTTGTTGTAAAGATAACATATCCTCACCAGTTAATTCTTTCGGCTTCATAATATTATCAACATAATAACGATAACCTTTTTCCGAAGGAATTCTTCCCGAAGATATATGTGTTTTTTCAATCAATCCCAAATCTTCCAAAACAACCATTTCATTTCTAATAGTAGCCGATGAACAATCTAAAAGTTCACACAAAGCATTACTAGAAACCGGTTTAGCGCTTTTTATATAATCTTCAACAATTAATTTAAAAAGTTCACTCTGTCTTTGATTCAACATATAATCACCTTCTTTAGCAGTCCAATTTATCAACTGCTAAATTCATTATACTATTATATTCTAGCACTGTCAATATATGAGTGCTAAAACACGAAAATTTCACAATTACATAAAAAACAAAAAACTATTCATACTATAAATGGTGGTAAAATGATAACATATTTATTCATTTTTATATTAAAAATAATTGAAAATACTATAGGAACCCTAAGATTAATAGTAGTTGCAAATGGCAAAAAAAAAGAAGGAGCAATCCTAAATTTTATAATCGCAATTGTTTGGATAATCTCAACAAGCCTAGTTGTTAATGATTTAAAACAAGATCCTATTAAAATAATAGTCTTTGCTTTAGGAAGCCTAGTAGGAAGTTATCTAGGCAGTTACCTAGAAGAAAAAATAGCCTTTGGAAATAACTTACTAATTTTAAAAAGTAATAAAATAAATACCATTAAAAAAATATTAAAAAAACTAAATTATGAATTTAATATAATTAATAAAAATACCATAATAATTATTTTAAAAAGAAAAGAAAGAAAACATATAATAAAAATTTTAAAACATTTTGATAATGATATAAATATTATTTCTCAAACAGCTAAGGAATTAAATTTAAAAACCGACTAGGATAATCAGTAATAATAAAATACTTTTCAATATCATCTTTTTTACTATTTAAAGTCCATAAAAAAGTTTCTTTTTTCAAACTGACATTATCTTTATAAAAATAACTAACAATATTGAAATTAAAATCATTATACAACCTTTTAACATTCTGCCCTAAACCAATTAATAAACCACACTTATAAAAATCTCGTAATTTATTAATCACTTCATAATGAAAACTACATAAATAATAATTTAACTTATATTTACTCAAAACTCTCATCAAATATTTGACAACCATTTCATTTTTATCCTTTATCTCAATTAAAATAATCTTATTACCAACAACATCTTTCAAAAAAGAATCTAAAGTAGCAATTTTTTGAGGAATTTTTTTAGTACCAAAATTATATTTTTTAATTTTCTTCAAAGACATTTTACTAACAATCCCTCTACCATCACTCACGAAATTAATTAAAGAATCATGAATTATAATGATTTTATTATCCTTTGTCATTCTTATATCTAGTTCAATTCCATCCGTATTAGAACACTCTAAAGCCTCTAATAAACACTCTTTAGTATTAGGTTTATATTTAGTTTCTAACCCTCCACGATGAGCAATAACTCTCATAAAATCACCCAATAAATTATATGAATATTTAAAAAATATAATAATATAATTTATTAACAAGGAGGATTACAATGGTCAATAAAAAAAGCATTTGGTTTTTAACTTTATTTAGTCTAGTTTTAGTATTATCTGTTTATTACATAACAATGCCAAGCGAATTACTACTACCTACAAATGGAACTTACCTAGAACCAGAAACAAACATAACAGAAAGTACAATCTTAGTAGCACTGCAAGTAGAATCAGATGAAGAATTCGAAGAAGAAGTTTCATTACTTCAAGATATTTTAAATGATTCAAAAAGTACCATCGAAGAAAAAAATGAAGCCTTTGATAAAATGAAAGAATTAAATAACGATCGCTCTAAAGAAGAAAGTATTGAAAATAAAATAAAAACAAACTTTAATTTAGAATCCTTTGTTAAAATTAAAGGAGATCAAATTGAAGTAGTTATAAAATCAACAAATCACGACACCACCCTAGCCAACAACATAATGCGTTCAATTCAAGAAGACTTCGATACCAAATTATATATTACTGTCAGATTTACGCAATAACTCTTTTAAAGAGTTTTTTAATGCACTAATTTTTAAAATAATCATACAATATTATGAAAAGCAACCACCCTACTAGGAAGCGAGGAAAAAATGTTAAAAAGTATATTAACAAAAAGAGAAAAAGAAATATTTGAATTATTAATATCTAATAATACAACTGAAGATATAGCCAATAATTTAAAAATAAGCGAAAAAACAGTTAGAAATCATATCTCACACGTAATGCAAAAATTAGGTGTTAAAGGACGCGCTGGCGCAGTAGTCGAATTACTAAAATTAAAAGAAATAACACTATAAATCATATATTCATATTTAAAACATAATATTTACTAGGTGATCTTATGTTAAAACAAAAATTAATACAAAAGATAATTGTAGCATCAGCTGCTTTATTTGCTATGTTATTAATTTATTTAGTTCCTAATAATGATAATGAATACATAACAAGTAATTTAGAATACATATCTGAAATAAAAACACATCCTATTTTTCTTTTAGATAATAATCAATATTTAGGAAAAACTGATATAGTTATTAATAGCATATCAACAGAACAAAAAGTAAAAGAACTAGTTGAAATTTTAATAAAAGGTGGCGAATTGGAAAATAGAATTCCCAGTGGATTCACATCAATTCTTCCACCCAGTACAAAAATATTAAGTATAAAATATGAAGAAAATTTGGTGAAAATTGACTTTTCAAAAGAACTACTCGACATCGATGCCAACTTAGAAGAAAAAATGATTGAAGCCTTAGTCTATACAATAACTTCCATTGAAGAAGTAGATAAAATAATAGTATATGTAGAAGGTGTAATTTTAAATAAATTACCACAAAGTAATATCACATTACCAAGTACCCTAGACAGAAATTTCGGAATCAATAAAACTTATAATTTCTTAAAAACAGACGATATAACACAAGTAACAGTATATTACATGAATAAACACAATGATAATTATTACTACGTACCAGTAACAAAATACGTCAATGATACAAGAGAAAAAATCGAAATAGTAATTGATGAACTATCAAGTTCAAATACCTATAACACTAATTTATTAAGTTATGTTAATTACAAAACAAAATTACTAGCAGTAGAACAACAAGAAGATATAATGGAACTAACATTTAATTCCTACATCCTAAATGACTTTAATCAAAATCAGATTTTAGAAGAAGTAATAAAAACAATATGTTTATCAATAAAAGATAACTATGATGTCGAAGAAGTAATATTTTTAAACGAAGAAAACGAAATCTTAACAAGTATTTTAAATGATATAAAATAAAAAAGCTGAAATAGCTTTTTTATATGTCCATATATTTTCGATATAAAGGTAATATCCCTTCTTTTTTATCATTTAAACTAGCTTTAATTTGAAAAACACCAGGAAAACAATTTCCCTCAACAATAACAGGACCATCATCACTAATAGCAACATCCCAACCAACATAACTAACATCTTCAACTTCTAAAGCAGCCTTTTTAACCAAATCAATAGCTTCTTTATAAAGAGGAACTTTAAATCCTAAAATTTCTTTTTTAGAAACAGGATGAATTTTAATAATATTATCATCCCTATCAATAGCTGGAACCATTACAACACCATTCTCATCTAAAAAAGTATACATACCACCACTGCTAAAATTATCAACTACTCCACCATTACCTATTTTTAAAATTCCTGATAAATAATGAACCTTCCCATCCTTATAAAAAGTAAACATTCTAATCGTATTAACACTCTTATCATACAATTTATTCAAATCATTGTGCTGAATAATAACACTTTCGACTAATAATTGATTATTTTTCTTCAACCTATCAAAAAGCTTAGAAACATCAGTCCTAGAGTTAATATTAATAATTTCAATACCAACTCCTCCAACCCCATCAATTGGTTTAACGATAATTTTTTTCTTATTTTTAATAAATTTTTCAAACTCATCTAAATTATCAAGTAATAACCAATCTCTATTTAAATACTTATTAAAAATCTCATTAAATTTAACCTTATCATCAAACAAATTAAATTTATCTTTATTATTATATTTTCTAATAATCTCATTATTTAAACCACGTGTTAAATAAGTACTTCTTTGATTTTTATTCAAAAGATAAAATTCAAACTCTAAATAATCATAATAACCAGCCTGATACTTGAACCCACAATAAACAATATCACAAAACAATAAAAATTTATTTTTTTTAGTTTTTTTATTAATAACACCAACTATTTTCCACATGTTTTTGTAATCTAATTTCATAATTCTTTTTATTAAATACTTTATTTTTCTCATACTATCCCTCTTTAATATTATAACACAAATTTATTAACATAATAAAATAAATATGGTATAATTTTAATATAATAAGGGAGGCAATATGAAAGAGAATAAAACAATAAATACCCATGAACATAATAATAACGGTCAAAATAAATGTCCAAAATGTGGAAGTAGCCATTTTGACATAAATAAAAATAATAAAATCGTTTGCTCTTACTGTAAACACCAATTAAATTCAAATTTAACACAAGAAATAGTTAAAGAAGCTAAAAACTTAAATACAAAAATCACAGGTTTAGGATTAATAGATATAAAAAGCGATAGCAACTACATTACATTTAAATGTGAAAGTTGTGGTTCAGAAATTGGCTTCAACACAGATGAAACATTACAAAAAACTTGCCCCTATTGCCGTAATACATTATCAATTAATATGCAAATACCAAACGGAGCTATTCCTGATATGGTTCTACCATTTAGTTTTGATAAAAATACTGCCACAAACTTAATTAAAGAATACATCAAAAATAAAAAAACCTTTGCTGATAAAAGTTTTATTAAAGATTTTAAAGAAGAAAATGTTAAAGGAGTATTCCTTCCCTACATTATAGTAGATATAAATACTAGTGTACGTCTTTATGGACAAGGCGAAAGACAAACAGGAATAACATATGATCGATTAAAAAAAGAAGTGTTATATAGCGCTGATGTATTTTATGTAAAAAGAGAATTCGATTTAACAATAAACGATTTGACTATCGAAGCTAATACTAAAAACTTAGATTACCAAAATGAATTAGAAACAACCAACATCTTAAACTCTATAATGCCCTTTGATATCGAAAACTGCGTTAAATGGGATAGCACTTATTTAAAAGGACATTCTTTTGAAAAAAGAGATTTAAACATAGATGATTTAGAGAAAATAGCTCATGGTCAAATTAATGACATAATTAGACATACAATAAATGATACCGTTAAACATCTAAATCGTGGTGTGAAATTTGATAAAATATACCAAAATATAAAAGGAGAACAATGGCTAGTAGCTTATCTGCCAGTATATTTATATAATCATTTTGATAAAAATAGTAATAAAAACCATTTTATTTCAGTTAATGGTCGAACTAAAGAAACAATTGGCAGTATCCCCTTAAATCAAAAACAAATAACACTAACCTTATTATTTTTTACAATAATCATTTCTTCCCTAGCATACTTTTTAAATTCGATTTATATACTTATTTTATTTTTACCACTTTTTTATTACTTAATAAACACTATTAATAAGTATAGCAATAAAAATACAAGACACAAATACGAAAAAGAAACAAAAACCAAAGTAAGTAACTTAATAAAAGATGATGCATACGTCAATTCAAAATATGAACTTCGAAATAGTAAAATGATCGGTTCAAATAACAATAAAATTCAAGATCACGAATTACTAATAGACAATCTAAAAAAACAATAAAAATTGATTTAAAAAAATATATATGCTAAAATAAATAAAACAAAGGAGACTAAAAATGAACAATTTAGACGAAATATTAGATTACTGTTGTAAAACAACAACTAACAAATACAAAAACTCAGTACCTAAAGAAACAATAAAACAACATCTTACGCAATCACTAAACCAATATATTCACCAAGGTAACCCTAACGGAATTACTAGAGAAAATAATGCTAGAGATCATCTTACAAAACTATCTAGAACCCAAGTTTATGAAGCTGCAATTAGATTAGTTTACAAACATTCACAAACATTTAATCAACTTGACACTGATTTAGAATATAATCAAGCCCAAGACTTATTAAATCAACTAGAACAAGAAAGACAACAAAGTGAAATGATTATTTCTGATTTAGAAAAATCTCAAGGAAACGATAATTTATTATTTAATAATTTAAACGAAACTCTTAAACAAGCTGTCAATATATCAACTAATTCCTCTTTTAGAAAATTAAAAAATAGTCAATTTAGAAATTATACTGAAGAAGAAGAAAATGATTTTGTAGGTAAAGTCATATAAAAAAAATCTAATTAATTATTAGATTTTTTTATTGTCTTAATAAAGTTTTCACAATTTTCTTTGTAAGGTTGCTTATAAAATTCTTCCAATAAAATTAATAAAGCCTCCACTGAACCAAGTTCATAATCTTCAACATATAAATCATCTGGATTTTCTAAAGCCATATCATTTATTTTATTAAAAATACTTTTTTTCAGCTTTTTTATATCAGTTTTAAGCTTACCTTCTTCATGTAATATCAAAGCCCTTTTAAAAGTTGTATAAACAATTAAATCTAACGGTTCCAAATTATCATGATTATTTTTGATTTTAATTTCATCATGTAATGACTTACTATGTATCTTTGAAGCAACACTTAAAGGAATATGACCTAAGACATTAATTTTCCCACTCTCGTAGTGAAAATTTAAGTACTTAGCCTCATAAACTTCTTCGCCATTAACTATTTTAGCTTCAACACCTAATCCACTCATAATTCTTTTTAACTCTTCTCTTGGCATAAAATCCCCCCTTTTTTGAATATCTATTATATCAAATTATAATTAAAAATCAAGCAAAAAAAAACATTCATAAAGAATGTTAATTTCAATATGGTGTCCCCGAAGAGATTCGAACTCCTGACCGCTGCCTTAGAAGGGCATTGCTCTATCCAACTGAGCTACGGAGACATAACACATATAAATTATATAATATATTCGTCTCTATAGCAATAGTTTTTTTGAAATTTTTTAAATTTATTTAAACAGCTTTATTTTCTGGTAAAACAAATCTTTTTTGAAAACCAACTTCATTAGTTTTTTCACTATTATAATTTACTCTTCTTGATTCAACTAAATCAAATAAATCATTCATCTCTTTTTCCGTGAACTCTCTTTCAGTCATTAATGATACGAAAATATCATTAGTACTTTTTCCTTCAAAAAGCATTTTATCAACAAGAACTTTAATTTCTTCCTCTGAAGCTTTATACTCATCTCTTTTTATTTCTGAATTATTTTCTTTAGAAACCTCATCATTTTTAACACCAGTATATGTTTGTTCCTCTATTTTATAAATATTATAATTCCCATCTCTGTCATCTATTTTAACAACAACATCATCTAAACCATCTTGTTTTATAATAAATATATTATTATCAAGACCAGCTTCTACTACTGCTCCAGGAAAATTACTTTCAACAAATAATCTTCTTTTATTTTGCTCATCAGTAATTTTTTCCGGATTTATTTTAGAAGATTCCTGTAATGAAACATTAATAAAAGTTTTTTCTAAAGCATTAAACATTTCTGAGACATTTAATTCACCATCACTATTTGCTAAAAAATGATTTTGAATTTGATTAAACAAATCATCTGCTTTATAATTAGTCATATTTTCTAAAACTTTAACAGTACCATCATTCAATTTAATTTTAATATAACTTTTTCCATCATTAACAAAATCAGAAACTGATTCTAAATTTATTTTAGCTTTAACCTCTTCCTTCTCAACTTCAGATAATGTAACTTCAAAACCTTTACTAGCAACAAATTTTTTAAAACTATCCTCACCCTTATAAAAAGAATCATTTAAAAGACCATATTCCAAATCTATATCATTTGAATTAGTTAAACTATTATTTAATTTACTCAATATATCATTATCAATTCCATAAACAATTGAAGCTCTATTAATTAATTCTTCAATTCTTCTTTTAGTAATAAACTTAATAACACTCACACTATCACCCTACTATTAATAATACCATAAATAGCTACTTATTACAATTCAAAAATTCATTAGCTTTAATCGCAGCAACAGCTCCATCACTGGCTGCCGTAATTAATTGCCTAACCTCTTTAGTTCTAACATCACCAGCAACAAAAACATTATTAACATTTGTTTTACAATCTTCACCAGCAATTATATATCCATATTCATTCAATTTTACACATTCAGAAAAAATTGACGTATCTGGAATTTGCCCAACTGCGATAAACAAACCATCTATTTCAATAGTTAAATCACCAACTTCAATACTTTCTAATTTTTCAACACCATTAATTTTATTTACACTTGAATTGTACATTATATTGACATTATCAGGCAAACTATTAATTAAACTTTGTTCCGCTTTAAACGAAGAACCACGATGAATTAAATAAACCTTACTAGCTATTTTAGATAAGTAATTAGCATCTTCTAAAGCAGTATTACCACCACCTACAACAGCAACAATCTTATCTTTATAAAAATTACCATCACAAAATCCACAATAACTAACACCTTTACCAGTTAATCTTTCTTCATTAACAATACCTAATTTTCTATTAACTGTTCCAGTAGCAATTATCAAAGTTTTATAATCATAACTATTATTACCAGTTATTACTTTATTATCTAAAACTTCAATAACTTGTTCGTACTTAATTTCTAAACCAAACTTTTTAGCATGATTAAGTAAATTATTAGCATAAGTAACACCATCAACACTCATAATACCCGGATAATTTTCAACCTCATGACTATTAATAATTTGTCCACCGTGAACCTTACCTTCTAAAACTAAAACCTTATTACCAGCCCTTAAGCCATATATAGCAGCACTCAAACCAGCAGTACCTGCACCAATTATAATAATATCATACATAAAATCACTCTTTCTATTAGTATTATATCACAAAAAAAATAAGTAAAACTTATTTCTTTTCTTTAATTTCTTTTTTAACTAAATCAATAAATTCAGAAATTTCTAAAGTAGTAGTTTCTTCACTACCAAATCTTCTAAAACTAACAGCTTTATTATCAACTTCATTCTGACCAATTATTAAAGTAATTGGATTTTTATTGATAACGCTTTCTCTTAATTTATAACCTAATTTTTCTTCTCTACTATCAAGTTCAACCCTAAAATCAACTTTTAATAAATCATATAATTCTTTACAATAATCTAAATGATATTGATTATTTACAGGAATAATATTTAATTGTACCGGAGATAACCATAATGGAAAAGCACCGGCATAATGTTCAATTAAGATACCTATAAATCTTTCAATAGAACCATAAATTACTCTATGTAACATTACAGGTCTTTTTTTAGTACCATCCGAATCAATATAAGTCAAATCAAATCTTTCTGGTAAATTCATATCTAATTGAATTGTACCACATTGCCAAACTCTACCAATCGAATCTCTTATTTTAAAATCTAATTTAGGACCATAAAACGCTCCATCACCAGGATTTACTTTACATTTATGTCCAGCTTTTAAACAAGCATTTTCTAAAGCTTTCTCACTTTTTTCCCATATAGATAAATCACCAATATACTTATCTTCAGGTCTTGTAGATAATTCTATTTCATAACTCAAATTAAATATTTTATACATTCTATCAATAAAATTAATCAAACTTATAACTTCACTCTCGATTTGATCTTCTCTCATAAAAATATGAGCATCATCTTGAGTAAATGATCTAACTCTAAATAATCCATTTAAAGCACCACTAGCTTCATGTCTATGAACCTGACCTAATTCACCAACTCTTAATGGTAAATCTTTATATGAATACAATGAATTTTTATAAGCAAGCATTCCACCAGGACAATTCATCGGTTTAATAGCAAACTCTTTATTATCAATTTCACTAGTATACATATTCTCACGATAATTATACCAATGACCAGAAGTTTCCCATAATTCCTTGTTTAACATAATTGGTGTTTTTATGAATTCATAATTTTCTAATTTATGTTCTTTATACCAAAAATTTTCTAGTTCATTTCTTAAAATCATACCTTTATTTAGGAAAAATGGAAATCCAGGACCATATTCACTCATCATGAATAATTTTAAATCTTTACCTAATTTTCTATGGTCACGTTTTTTAACTTCCTCTAAAAACTCTAAATGTTTATTTAAATCTTCTTCAGTTTCAAAACAAACACCATAAATTCTTTGTAACATTTTATTTTTAGAATCACCCTTAAAATAAGCACCAGAAGCTTTTAATAATTTAAAATATTTTAAAACCTTAACACTCTCAACATGTGGACCACGACATAAATCACTAAACTCACCCTGAGTATAACAACTAATTTCAATATCATCCATATTATTAATCAAATCTAATTTATAAGGATCATTACTAAATTTTTCTAAAGCTTCGTCTTTAGTTAAAACTTCTCTATAAATTCTCTTACCATCTTTAGATATTTTTTTCATTTCTTTTTCTATTTTAGAAAAATCTTCTTCCGAAATAGATTCATCACCTAAATCGATATCATAATAAAAACCTTCCTCTATAACCGGACCTACCCAAAATAAAGCATTTGGATACAATCTTTTAATAGCTTGAGCCATCAAATGCGCACAACTATGATTAATTACGTTTAGATTTTCGTTTTCTTTTATGTTTATCATTTTTTTCCTCCATATCTTCCGAGTATATTTCAATTACACTCAAATCTTTTAATATCATTTGTAAAATAGAACGTTCAAGTTTCAAATCTCTAATTACATTAGGATCACTTAAATCATCAATTCTCTCATTTAATTTATTTAAAATTTCAACAATTTTAGTTATATCTTTTCCTCTGGTCAATAAATTCGGATTAACATAAGGAATAATTTGTTCATTATCCCTCACAAGCAAAATAGAACCATTACACACCAAACCAGGGTTAGCTTTAACAGCATAAAAAGTAGTTCTTTTTACAAATTCATGGTTTTTTTCTTTTAATTTAGCATGCGAAGTAATGTCTTTATACTCCTCAGTTTCTTCTTTTAAATAATTTCTAATAAATTTTTTAATACTAACAGAATTACTAATATCTTTCATCGTACATTTCCTTTCAAAAAAAACACTCCTTTTATAATAAAGGAGTGTTAATAACACGGTACCATCCTAATTTGGTCTTAATTTAAATAACGGCTTTTTAAACCGGAAACTTTTTCAAGTTCTGCTCATAGGTAGTAATCAATTAAACTTATTTTCGAACTCACACCATCTTCGAATCGCTTTAAACAGTCATTAATTAATCTTGTCCTAATCAAGGCATTTATATATAACTACTAATATAATATAATTTTTTCCAATTATTGTCAATCATTAACGCATATTTTTACTTATTAATTCCATATCAACAGTTAAATTCTTAACACGTTCAATAATTCTTCTAGCCTTTACTTTTTCAACCCCATCTTTAGTTGCAGCTAAATGATTCTCTAATTCATTTATATCTAAATTAGAAGTAATAAACGTCTTCAAATTGTTATCCATACGATATTGTAATACCGAACACAAAATCTCATCACGTGCCCAAGGCGTTAAATTCTCAGCACCCAAATCATCAATTAATAAGACTTCAACTTGTTTAATATAATCTAACTTATATTCAAAATCAGTATCAAATGAAGATTTTAAATTAACTAAAAATTCTGGCCAAAAAACAATACTACTTTTTATATTTTTTTTAGCCAACTCATTAAAACAAGCAGCAATTAAATAAGATTTACCACACCCAAAACTACCATGTAAATAAAGTCCTTTAATATCACTGCCATAATTCTTAACAAAATTATAAATATAATCAATAACTGTAAATCTCGTTTTAATTCTCTTATCAATTTTATCAAAATTAGCTTCTTTTAAAACAGAAGGTGTATTGTAATACTTAATATTTTTAGAATGCATTTGACTTTTAATAAGTTTATTCTTATAACGACAACTCTTAAATTCAAATTTAATACTATTTTTACTAATATGAGGTAAAAAACAACTACCATTTAATTTGTTTTTACAACTATCCAAACTTTTACACTCTAAGCAATTATTATATTCCCTACAGCTTTCTTCCAATAAAGAAACATACTTTTTAACAACATCATCACTAAGTTTAAGCTTGGCAATAAAATTTTTAAATTTTTCATCTTTTAATGCTTCTTTCAAACTATTATTTAAAGCTTTATTATCAACATGAATTTCATCAGCTAAATATATCATAACCCCATTAACCTTCTTTCAAACTCTCTAATTTCCTCGTCAGTCGCTTCTTCTTCTTTTATATCAGTATTAAACCATTCAGGCAACTTAGACTCTTTTTTAACTGGTTTAGAAACAACCCTTTTTTTTCTAGAATCATACTCTTTCAAAGCAAAATCAATTGCATCACTAACCGTTTTAATTTGACTTCTTTTCCACTGCACAGCAATAGCATCAACAAAGTTAGTCGTTAATTTATTATTATTTATTTTTAAAACATAATCAATCAACACATTAACAACACCAGGTAATAATTCTAATTCCACCAACAAATATTCAACTAACTCTAAATCTTTTTTAGCCGGATGATTAGTTCCCTGTTTTAAAGCTAAAAACTCAAACGGATGCATACTTTCAAACTGCTTAATAATCTTTCCTTTTTTCGTATCTTCAACATCAGTCTTACGAAGTGAAGTTGGTTGTTGAGAAAACATAATTTTAGGTAACTTTCCACTATGTTCGAATTTATAAAAATTACGACAATTTTCTTTTAATAAATCAATATCAATTTTTTTATCTTCAATAGAATTTAATATCACATCACGCATTTTCTCATTATCTAAATTATAAACAAAACTAAGTTTATAAAGTAAGTTTCTCGTTTCCTTACAAATACTTTTAAAATTCAAAATTTCACTAGGAACCATAGCAAATATCTCATTAAAAGAAATAAGTGGTTCAAACGATAAATCTAAATGACTTACACTTTTAATATTATGATTTTCAGAAACAAATGAACCCTTAAATTTATAAACAGTACTAAAACTAGAAGAAATATCTTCATACTCTTTTAAATTTATTTTAGGAACAGTTAAATTATCTACAATTCTTTTATATTCTTTTTCTGTTAAATTATTATATAATGCTTCATTTAAAATTGGATTATTAACAAATTCAAACTCATTTAAAGGATTATAAAGTTCATAAACATATTTATTTAAATCTCCTTTTTGTAAATAAGTTTTTATTAAACCCAAAGCCTCTAACTTCTCACGAGCCTCAATAATATCATCCAATTTAAGTTGCATCGTATTAACCAGCTCTAAATGATTAAAAACATCAGATGAAAAATCATCTACATATCTAAGTAAATTTAAATAAAGACCAATTGAAATAGTACCAATTATAGGTTGATATAACATAGTTAAAACTCGATGATTTTGATCATTTAATAAAGTTTTACTAATAACAACAAAAGTATCTAAACCTGAAATAGGAACTTTAACCATATTACTCAACTCCTTTCACCTAATATATTAACACAAATTAAACATAAAAAAAAGAATAATTACATTCTTTTCTCAAATTCATCATAAAAAATATCATCTGGTTTCATTTTAAAAATCAAAGCAATTTTAAAAGCCATCGGATAAGATAATTTTCTTTTAAAATTTTCTAATTGACAATAATAAGCTTTACTAATGTTAAGTAACTCTGCCATTTTTTTAGAAGTAATATTTTTATTTAGTCTCAGTTCTTTTAATTTTGTATTCATAATTAACTCCTTTATACTATTCTACCACAAAGTACACTATTAGTGTACTGTAAAGTCATAATTTTTATGAGAAAATACCAATATAAGTAAAGAAACAGTTAATAAGGAGGTTAATATGAATATAAATGAATATACAAATTTAATTAATAACATTAAATTTTATCGTACCAATAACAATTTTACTCAAGAGCAATTAGCCGAAAAAGCAGAATTATCAGTTTCTTATATTAAACAAATCGAATCAGGTAAATATTTTAAAAATGTCACATTTATTACCCTAACCAAATTAGCTCGAGCCCTAAACGTGACAATTTTACAATTATTATCTTAAAATAAATTTAATATATTTTCTTTTAACTCATCATCTAAATTGATAATGAGTTTTTTTATTGCTTCCTTTTTATTTAATAACTTAAGTTTTAATTCATAATCATTTAACTTATCTTCAACTTCTTTAATAGTTTTATGAATCGCATTTCTACTAACTTCATAATTCTCACTAATTTCAGCTAAAGTTAAATTCATAAAATAATAATCATAAAAACAATTTCTTTGTTTCTCTGTTAATAACTCACTATATAAATCATACAAATTACACATTAAATCTTGATTAATCATAATAAAACCATACCTAATATCGAAGCAGCAATTAAAATATATAAAATAGAATACATAATATTTCTTTTAACTAAATAATTACTAAAAGCCGATACTATTAAAGTAACAATAAATAAAATTTGCGTTATCAACAAAAATGTTGGTTCAAAAAAAGCAGCAATTGAACTAGCTAGTGTAAATACACTAAATCCAATTTGTAAAATTAACAAAAATACTAATTTTTTATCTTTATTCATTTTCATCACCTCTAAATAAACCATAGATGTATTTTTCAATATCAAATACTTTTAGATCTTGCTCTTTCTCACCTAAACCAATATATTTAACTGGAATTCCAACTTTTTCTTTAATAGCTAGCACAATTCCACCCTTAGCAGTACCATCTAATTTTGTTAAAACAATTCCTGTAATATTAGTTATCTCTTTGAAATTAATAGCTTGACTAATCCCATTTTGACCAGTAGTTGCATCAATAACTAGTAAAGTCTCATGAGGAGCACCAGGAATAATTCGATTAATTACTTTATTAATCTTATCAAGTTCATTCATTAAGTTTACTTTATTTTGTAATCTACCCGCTGTATCAATTAAAACAACATCATAATCAGACGCCTTAGAAAGACCATCATAAACTACTGAAGCAGCATCATCACTTTCACTATAAACAACATCACAATCTATTCTTTTACCCCACTCTTTTAACTGTTCAACCGCTCCCGCTCTAAAAGTATCACCAGCAACTAGTAAAACCTTCTTACCTTCATTTTTAAGCTTATATGCAACCTTACCAATCGAAGTAGTTTTACCAACCCCATTAACACCAACAAACAGTAAAATAGTTGGTCCTTGTTTATTATAATTAATTTTATTAACAATAATGTCATTATTAACATAAATAACAAACATCTCATCAATAATAACATCCATTAAATCTTTTGAATCAATAATATTTTCTTTTTTAACACGTTTTTTTAATTTATCAACAAAATCCATCACCGTATTAACACCAATATCAGCCATAATAAATATTTCTTCTAACTCATCAAAATACTCATCACTAACCTTTTTATACTTACTATTTAATAAAGAAATTTTATTTACAAATTCTTTATTTGTTTTTTCTAAACCTTTTGAATAATCATTTAATTCATCCTTATCATGATTATTAAATATATTTTTTAACTTATTAAAAAGTCCCATTCTATCACCCAATAAAATTATACTATATTATAACAATCAAAGTCAAAGATTTCACTAAAAAGACATATATTCATACAATAAAATAGGTGAGAAAATGAAAATAAATAAAGATATTACCTTAAAACCATTAAATAAAAAAGATGCAAAAAAATATTACCAACTGACCAATATCGACCGCGAAGAATTAAAAGAAATATTTAATTCAATCACAGACACCTCTACTTTAAAAGATGAACAAGACTTCATCACTAAATTAACCAATAAAAAAGAAAATTTATATATATATTACAAAAAAACATTATGCGGAAAAATTGGAGTATATCACTATAACAAAGATGAAAACAGCTATGAACTTTATTACTATCTCAGCAGCATCTTTCGAAAAAAAGGAATTATAACTAAAACATGTAACTATTTTATAAAATACGTATTTAAGAAATTAAAAGCTAATATCATAAAAATTTATATAAATACCGACAATTTAGAAAGTAATAAAATCATGAATAAACTTAATATAAAATTTATAGAAACAATTAAAAATAAAGATTATTGTAATAATAAATATCACGATCAAAACTTATATGTAATCAAAAAAACTACTAAATTATAATAGTAGTTCCCTCAATTTTATAACCAAAATATTTTAATTGCCTAATCAACCTAAATAAAGCTTCATCTTTAGCCTTAGCCTCTAACATAACATCAACATCAGTATTATATTTTTTTATACGTTCTAAAAACAATATAAAATCATCCACATTTATATAGTCATGATGAGATCTAAACTCTTTTTTTAATTTAGATTTAGGCGAAGAAAAATGCATCTTTGGTCTTAAAACTTTCCAAGTATTAAATATTTCTTTAAAATAATCATCAATATCTTCACCATCATTATTACAATTATAATGGTGATAATCAAGAACAAAAGGAATATTTAAAACCTTAGAAAGATACAAACAATCTTTAATATTAAAAATCTTATCATCATTTTCAATTGCTATACTATTTTGTAAATGAACAGGTAATTTATTAAAAGTATTAATAAATCTTGTAATACTTTTTTCTTTGCCAAAATAAGAACTACCAACATGAATTAAAATAACTTTATCACTAACCCCTAAAGCCTCCAAGATAGCATAATGATACTCTAAATTCTTAATAGCATTTAAAACAACCTCCTCCTTTACACTATTTAAAACAGTATATTGATCAGGATGCATATCAATTCTAATATTTTGACACATTTTTTTAAGTTCATCATAATATTTCTGATACGGTTTTATATAATCGAAAATAACCTCATCTTTAGTAGCTAAAGGTATTAATTTAGAAGTTAATCTGAAAAAACTAATATCATTTTTAAGATTGTATTGAAGTAAACACTTTAAGCCTTCAAAATTAGAAATAATAACATCATTCACTTTATTAAAATCTTTTGTTTTCAAATACTCAGTATAAGTAACAAGCGATGAAGATGTCTTATCAATTGTTTTACTAATACCAACATAACCTAATCTTACTTTCATAAAAAAATCACCACAATTATTATGGTGATTTCTAATTAAATTAATACTCTAAACGACTGTTAATAACTTCAATAGTAAATTCATTAAATTTAAATTTACCACTAATACCATTTTCATTATAAGTTAATAAACCATCAACTGAAACTCCTTCTGGCATCATAACATTAATAGTACTTACATCTATAACATTAGGACAAACTTCTAACTGACACAGATTTTCTACTTCAAAAATATAATGTTCAATATCAAATTTCTTATCTTCTAACTCAGCATAAGAAGGATCAATTGAACCATTCTCCGGAACAGAAATTTCAAAATCAGTATTAATTTCACTATAATTAAATTCATAATCAATAGTTACATTCTTTTCATGATAAACAAATGAATCATTAATCTCAATAGATTTAACATAATCATTATCCAAAGTAACATTTAAAGTAACATCACCAGTAGGGAAAAATAAATCCCCTGAAATTAAATCATTAAATTCTTCTTCATTAATCACAAATTTATAAACATCATTTTCTAAAGTATATTCACGATTAAGTAAATTATTTAAATCGACACTATAAAATACCTCATCCGTCACACTATAATTATAATAACCAAAGTCATCAATATTAACAGCATTTAAACCACTATCATTTGAAATAAATTTAGTTGTAAAACTATTTTCCAAGTTACTAAAAGAAACCTCATGTTTAGTATCATTACTTTTTCTTACAATCGTAATATTATCATTCGAATTCCCTTCTCCTGATATAACTAAACTTGCATTCATTTGAAATTTATTTAAACCATTCATATTTTCAGTAACTTTAGAAAAATCAACTTCTTCATTCGAACACCCAACTAATAATAACCCACATAATAATAAACCTTTTTTCACTTAATTTCCTCCTTGCGTTAATTCTATAATTTTATTTAAAACATCACCATATTTAGTTAAAGCAGTTTCACCTTTATTAACTAAAAACTCCTCAAATAAAATATCCTTTTTTTCAATTTCTAATTTGTTATTTTCTAATCTAATAACTTCACCTACTACACTACCACTTTCATTTTTAAAAACTTCTAAAGTTTGTAATGCATTAACTTTTACAATCTCAGATATCTCATCAAAATCATAATTAAAATCATATTCCTGATCATATTCATACACATAAATATTAGCAAAAGCTCGATCTTTAAAAACAGAACCATCATTTTCTTCACGATCCATTTTAAAATTGATTACACCACAAAATTCAGCTTTTTCATAATCTATTTCAGAACCAAGTTCTTCGAAAATCTCACGACCAAAAGCTTCCTTTACAGTTTCTGAAGCAGCAACATGTCCCGATGCAGTAGTATACAAAGTTTTCTTATCAGCTCTTCTTTGAAAAAAAACATCACCGTTTTTATCATATAACCAACAATGAACAGTTTTATGCCATAATCCATCACGATGAACAATTTTACGATCCTCAGTACCTAAGAACTCACCATCTTCGCTATAGTAATCTAACATTTCCATAAAACATCTCTCCTATGCTAATAAAATTATACCACATTTCTTCAAAAAAAAAATAGTTATTTAACTATCTTAATCTAATTTTTCAATATTAAAATC